>JANMDE010000572.1:0-7920 GCA_031376105.1 Variovorax sp.
CTCATGGAAGCCACGAGCTTGGCATAGCGCTCCGTATTCGCGTCATCCAGCGGCGCATCCACCTCATCGAGCAAACAAAACGGCGCGGGATTGAGCATGAAGATGGCAAACACGAGCGCAATGGCCGTGAGCGCTTTCTCGCCGCCAGAGAGCAAATGAATCGTTTGGTTCTTCTTGCCAGGCGGCTGCGCCATCACCTGCACGCCAGAATCCAAAATCTCGTCGCCCGTCATCATCAGCTTGGCATTGCCGCCGCCAAACAGCTCGGGGAACATCTTGCCGAAGTGCTCGTTCACGGTGTTAAATGTGCCTTGCAGCAGCTCGCGGGTTTCGCCGTCGATTTTGATGATCGCATCTTGCAAGGTGGTCATGGCTTCATTCAAATCTGCCACTTGTGCGTCGAGGAATGTTTTGCGTTCGCGCGAGGCGATGAGCTCATCCAGCGCGGCCAAGTTGACTGCGCCTAAAGCAGAAACATCGCGCTGGAATTGATCAATGCTTCCTTGCAAGCCTGAGAGCTTCACATTGCCCTCAGCAATGCTTTTGCCCACGGCTTCCAAATCGGCGTTGGCCTCCAGCAGATACTGGGTGTATTGTTCCAAGCCAATGCGAGCGGCCTGCTCTTTGAGCTGAAAATCGGTGATTCTCTGGCGCAGCGGATCGAGCTCGCGCTCCAGTTGCAAGCGGCGCTCATCTGAGGCGCGCAGCTTGGAAGTGAGGTCATCATATTCGCTGCGCTTGGCACCCAAAGTCTGCTCGCGCTGCATCTTCACAGACAAGGCGCTTTGCAGCCCCGCTTGCGCCGCCACATCAGAGAGGCGCTGCAATTCTTCGCCCGCACGGTTGTTTTCGTCATGCAGCGAGGCGGCTTGCTGTGTGGCTGTCTCAATGGCGCGAGACAGTTCGCCTTTGCGCGCCTCCAAGGTGCGCAGCGCAAATTGCGATTCACTCATCTTGCGCTCCAGCGCACGCAATTGCTCACGCGCCTCAGTCAACTTGCGCTCTGATTCGATCACGCGCTCCTCCAGCTGGGCATGGCGCTCTTGGGTATCGGCCAATTGCATGTCTAGCTCTTCAAATTTGGCTTCTGCGGCGACTTTGCGTTCTTGCAGATCATTCAATTGCGCATCTACCTCGCCCAGATCGCCACTGATTTGCTGGGCTCTGGCACGGGTTTGCTCAGCAAGCTGCGTGAGGCGCAGCGTTTCCACTTGCAGCTCATGCGTACGCTGCGTGCTCTCAGCCGCTTCGCGCCGCGCAGTGACCAAGCGCTGAGAAGCATCGTTGTATTGCGCTTCCGCCTTGAGCAAAGCCTTGCGGCTTTCTTCCAAAATGAAGGCTTGCGCGCGAAGCTGCTTGTCAATGTTTTCAATCTCTTGCGCACGCGCGAGCAAGCCAGCCTGCTCAGAATCCTGCGCATAAAAGCTCACGCTGTATAGGCTAACGCAGTGGCCGCTTTTCACGTAAATTACTTCGCCGGATTGCAGCTTGTCGCGCGCTGCCAGCGCATCTTCCATACTTTGCGCGGTGTAACAGCCATGCAGCCAACTTGAGAGCAGCGCTTTCAAGCCCGCATCATTCACACGCAGCAAATCGACGAGCTTTGGCAGTGCAGAGGCTTTCTCAGGCGCAGCAGCTTGCGGAGCTGAATAAAAAGCTAATTTTGCAGGCGGCGCATCTTGTGCAAACGCACGCACCGTCTCTAAGCGGCTCACCTCCAGGCTCATCATGCGCTCGCGCAAAGCCCCTTCCAGCGCTTGCTCCCAGCCTTCGCTGATGTGCAGCTTAGTCCACAGCGCAGCCAAGTTATCCAGCCCATGCTTTTGCAGCCAAGGCTTGAGTTTGCCGTCGGTCTTCACCTTGTCTTGCAAGGCTTTGAGCGCTTCCACGCGGGCTGACAAGTCTGCATTTTTCGCAGACTCTTGATTCAGCGTGGTTTGTTTGGTGCGCCGGTCTTCATCAAGCTGCGGCAGACTGTCTTGCAGCTCATGCAGGCGCGCTTCATTCACGTCTTTGGATTCTGTGGCGCTTGCCAATTGTGCGGTGAGGTTAACGAGACGCTGCTCATCGGGCGAGGCCAATGCGTTTTTATCGGCAGCTAATCGCTCGCGGCGCAGCGTGAGATTGCGGCTTTGCTCTTCAATATTGCGTTGATCGGCAGCGAGCACCTGAATTTGCTGCTGCACTTGGCTCACGGCATTGCGCTGCTCATTGGCTTTGCTCTGCGCGCCGCGCAAAGCTTCTTCTAACTCGGGCAAACGGTTGCCCTGCTCTTCAAATTGCGCGGCTAGCAGCGTTGATTTCTCGTCGCCCTCGGCGGCTTGCTCGGCCAGAGTTTCAATTTCAGAGGCAGATTCATCTTTACGCGTGGCCCAGAGCAAGGTTTGCTCTTTGATTTGCGACAGGCGCTGTTCAATGCGCTGGCGGCCTTCCACGACAAAGCGAATTTCTGCTTCTAGCTTGCCCACCTCGGCGCTCGCTTCATAGAGCAAGCCCTGCGCTTGGTTCACGCCGTCACCCGCTGCGTAATGCGCTTGGCGAATGGTTTCTAACTCGCTTTCAATCTTGCGCAAATCAGCAATGCGCGATTCAAGCGCGTTGACAGCGGCTTCTTGGTCGGTCTTGACCTTGCCTTGCTCGGCTTCAGCATCGGCGCGTTTCAAAAACCACAATTGTTGCTGCTTGAGGCTGATGCCTTCTTGCAGATTTTTGTATTTTTGTGCGACCTCGGCTTGCTTTTCCAGCTTTTCTAAATTGGCATTCAGCTCGCGCAAGATGTCGTCCACGCGGGTTAAATTCTCTCGGGTGTCAGTCAGGCGGTTTTCTGTCTCGCGGCGGCGCTCTTTGTATTTCGAGACACCAGCGGCCTCTTCTAGAAATAAGCGTAGCTCTTCGGGGCGCGATTCAATGATGCGGCTGATCGTGCCCTGGCCGATGATGGCGTAAGCGCGAGGCCCAAGGCCAGTGCCTAGGAACACATCCTGCACATCGCGGCGGCGCACGGGTTGGTTGTTGATGTAGTAACTACTGGTGCCATCGCGCGTGAGAACGCGCTTGACAGCAATTTCTGTGAACTGGCCCCATTGCCCGCCTGCGCGGTGATCAGCGTTGTCAAACAGCAGCTCTACGCTGGCGCGGCTGGAGGCTTTGCGGGTGGTCGTGCCGTTAAAGATCACGTCTTGCATGGATTCACCGCGCAGCTCGGATGCGCGGCTTTCGCCCAACACCCACCTCACTGCGTCCATGATGTTGGATTTGCCGCAACCATTGGGCCCGACCACGCCAACGAGCTGCCCCGGCAGAAGAAAATTGGTCGGCTCAGCGAAAGACTTGAACCCTGAAAGCTTGATGGAATTGAGACGCACGAAAGACCCGGAAAAGAGCTGTTTTTATGACGAAAAGGCGATGTTACCTGAGTCAAAAACGCGCATTTCTTGGCTTTTCATTGCCCTCGCGTGATCACTATCAATTCATGAGCACACTATGCAGGTTCTATAAGGGCTGGTAGCCGATTTGGCGCTCATTCCTCGCCTGCAAGGCAAATCTCCACAGCCTGTGCCCGGCTCTCTGAACCGCCCAACGCGCCCCAAGCAGCGATCAAGCGGCTGTGCGAGACGTTGCTGCGCGGATATCTGCCATCACTCTGGGATCGCTCAAAGCCGCATCCCACAGCTGGGCATCTTGCGCAGCGGCGTGGCGCGCTTGCCTCCAGGCGGCAAAACGCACACGGAAACTGCGCACAAACGCTTTGATGGGCTGAGCCAGCATGACCAAGGCTGAAAAGCCGACAAGCCACAGTGCCATCCAAGCCATCAGCAAATGGCCGTCAGACACTTCCTTGATCAATGCATCAGCAGCCAGCAAAATGGCCGACACCACAGCAGCGAGCAGCATGGTGGCCATGGCGCGCGCTTCGTCGAAGCGAGTGGCGAGATTTTTCACGACGGCCACCGTATTTTCCAGACGATCTGCACCTGGGTGGCTAACAGGCATGTCGATGTGTACAAATTTGCTCATAGGGTGACCTCTTTTCAAACTTCCCGGCTCAATCGGCTTGGGAAGTGGCTCGATACTAGGGTTTTTACTAATCACTGTCTACTTTATAAATATGATGATTACTATTCATTAAAATGATACATTGACCAACCTGAATTCAAAACTGCGCCATATGCCGACTCAAGCCCCCAACTTCCGCACACTTGACTTGAATCTGCTGCGCGTGTTTGACGAAGTCATGACCGAGCGCAGCTTGACTCGCGCCGCTCGCCAGCTCGCCATGACGCAGCCCGCCGTAAGTAATGCCATGAAACGGCTGCGCGATGCGCTGCAAGATGATTTGGTGCAGCGCTCAGGTTTTGGCGTGGCGCCCACACCACGCGCTTTGGCGCTCTGGCCGGCTGTGCGCGCGGCTTTGCAATCGCTGGAGCAATCCTTCAACCCCGGGCAGTTTGATGCCCAGCATTCCGACACCACCTTCGTGCTGGCCATGGCCGATGCCACCGCTGCTGAGCTCATGCCCGGCTTGGTCGAGACGATTGAACAAGATGCGCCGGGCATTTCCATGCGCGTCTTGCCGCTCACCACGCGCGACCCGCGCCGCCTGCTGGCCGATGGGCAGATGGATTTAGCAGTCGGCCATTTCCCTGCCGTGTTGGCCGATCTAGCGGCGCAGTGGCAAGCAGGCATCAGCACGGCAGGCCAAGGCGTGGCCTTTGCGCATGATCGGCTTTATGACGGCGAATACGTGGCTGTGATGCGCAAGAATCATCCGCTGGCAAAGAATGAGGGGCTCAGTTTGGATGATTTTTGCGAAGCGCATCACCTGCTGGTGAGCTTTTCTGGCCGCCCTTTTGGCTTTGTAGACGAGGCGCTGGCGGGCCTGTCGCGCCAACGCCGCATCGTGCTCACCGTGAATCAGTTTTTCACAGCAGGCCGCGTGGTCGCCCGCTCAGATTTGCTCACCGTGCTGCCCCGCCATTTCGTGCGTGTGGCCAACAGCGGCGACGACTTGGTGATGCGCGAGCTGCCCTTTTCCATGCCCGTCGTCCACGTCGACAGCCTCTGGCACCACCGCAACACCGAGCAAGCGGCGCATCGCTGGTTGCGTGAGCAGATACTCAGGGCTGCGCAGAGTGTTTTCTCAAGGAAAATCAACCCATTGCCCTTATAGAACGGGCTTAGTTTGCTATTCTATTTATAGCTTATATGGTTAAGGTATCACAGCCCCAACGTCGTTGCGGCAAACGCTGGCGAGCTGATGGCGAGCCATTCGTTGGTGAGTTCACGTAAATCCACGCGGCGCTTGGCACCATACCCGGCCACGCCTTTGCAGAGCGTGGGTTGTAAGCGGTGCATGGCCCAATGGGGGGCGAGGATGGCGCTTGGGAATTCTTCGTCGGATGCGGAGCTCACAGCGCGCGCTTCGATGATGTGGCTCCACTGTTTGCGCCACGCAACGAAACGATGGTGGTGGGCAATGACGGTGTCAAAGCGCTTGGCCACGATGGTGAGTTTGCGGCCGGTTTCGCTCCACGCCTGCAGAGAAGCTTCCACGCTGCGCTCTCCTAGCGGCCAATCAGCAAAATTCAGATCAAACCAGAGCATTTCGCGCCAGCCTTCCTCGGCCGCCTGCGCAATCGCGTCGCGAATCAACTGTTGAAAATCTGTACGGCCAGCAAATGCGCCATCGAGCAAGGCGGGCTGGCCGGTCAGCGCTGATTCGGGCGCAGATACCTGCGATTTTTCTGGCGCTGACTCTGGCGTTTTTATCAACGCCAGCGGCGGCGCTGAAAATGCGGCATCAGGTTCGTAGGGAATAGGATCATTCGGCATAGAGCCATCCTTCTTTGGCAAATTCGCCCAGCGCCCTAATCAATTCAGGGCTGGCTGCTTTCAAATCAATAGCAGACAAGCTGCGCTCATCGGCCAGCATACGCAAGATTTTGGCATCTTTGCCCGCGCAGAGGAAGCTTTGGCCGTTGATGAACATGTGTTTTGCGTCGTAGCTCATGCGGGTTTTGGGGCTAAGCTGCAGATGCGTCCATTTTTTGGGCAAGCTACCTTCATCAAAATACACGCCGGGCTTTGGGTCGGTGAGGGTTTCGCCGATCAGTTGCTCTAGCAGCGTTTTGTCTGCCAGCGCTTTGTGCACCGCTTCTAAAGCAAAAGCCATCAAAGCAGAAGGCAATTGGCCGGGCTGCGCAGTGGCTGCTTGGGATTTGTCTTCGTATAGCTTAGACAGTTTGGGATCATCTTCCATGCCATCGGCAATTTCTTCGGCCAAACGGTGCAGCAGCTCGCGCGCCAACTCGCCTGCACGCGGCGCGCGAAAGCCAATTGAATAGGTTTGGCAGCCCGCATCGAGCGCCAAGCCATCGTGGGCATAGCGCGGCGGCAGATAGAGCATGTCGCCGGGCTCAAGGATGTATTCCTGTGTGGGCTTGAAATTCTGCAAAATCTTGAGCGGCGCGCCATCGACGAGCGTCAAATCTTTCTGAGCAGAAATCTGCCACTGCCTGCGGCCAGCAGCTTGCAGCAAAAACACATCGTAGGAATCAAAATGCGGCCCTACGCCGCCGCCAATCCCTGCCAAGGAGATCATCACGTCATCCAACCGCGCATCGGGCACAAAGCGAAATTGCTGCAAAAGCGCATGCACGGCGGGCACATGCAGATCTACGCCTTGCACGAGCAAGGTCCAGTCTTTCTTCTTCGCACCGGGCGACTTGTCAATCGGCCCTTGCGTCAGCTTCCAGCCTTTGGCGGTGTGCTCCACAAGGCGAGATTCCACTTCATCGTTAGCGGCAAGAGCCAAAAGCCCTTCCTCGTTCACCAAGGGCTTGAAATTCGGCACAGCAGCGCGAATTAAAAGAGGCTTTTTCTGCCAATATTGGCTCATAAACTGCTCAGGGCTGATGCCGCCGAGCAAAGGCAGGGGATTTTTCACATTCATGGGACAATTCTGCCTGATCTGTATCTGTAACTCACCTATTTAAAGCCAAATACTGAATACCGACGCAGAAGACGCAAAGGTGAAGCAGAAGCAATACCAAAAATACCAAAACCAGTAGGGTGTTTTTTTGTATTGGCCTTTTCTTATTTCTTTTTTGCATCTTTTTCGTAAGCTTTGCGTCTTTTGCGTCCGGAAGTTTGTTTCAGTATTTCTCTCTCTAAAAAAATCATGTCTGAAGAAACCCAACTTAACCAAGTCCAACCCCAATGCGTCGTTGCCCTCACCTGGATGATGACCGATTCTCAAGGCGAGGAGTTGGATGTGCTTGATGAGCCTGCTGAATTTCTCGTGGGTGGCGCTGATTTGCTGGCCAAGATTGACGAAGCCTTGCAAACTAAGTTTGCGGGTGAAGTGCTCAATCTGCATTTAGAGCCGCAAGATGCCTTTGGCGACTACATCGAGAAGCTGGTTTACCTCGCCCCACGCGACAAATTCCCTGAAGCGCTGGAAGATGGCATGCTCTTTGAAGGCTTGCCGCCCGGCTGCGACCCCACCGCCCCCAAAGATGTGTTTTTCCACGTGACTGACATCTACCCCGATCACGTCATCCTTGATGGCAACCACCCGCTGGCAGGCATGGCACTCAACATCCGCATCAAAGTAGAGAGCATCCGCGAAGCCACACTGGAAGAAGTCGGCAAGGGCTCAGCGGGCGTGGGATTTTTCAAAATGGAAGGCAGCCACTCACATGGAGGCAGCCATGCGAATTCGCACACCCATTTGCATTGATCTTAAAGAATTTTCGCCACATCGCCCTTACAGAATATAGATAGTTTGCTATTAAATTAGGATGATCTGGATAGGTGTTCAGAGATCAAACTTCAAGTGATCTCGGGTAAATTGTGTGAACGCGACCAGCTTTGATGAATGCCTTCGCGATGCCGGATACAACACATGAATGGGCAAAG
>JANMDE010000005.1:0-3063 GCA_031376105.1 Variovorax sp.
GGGCAAGACATGCCGCGTGATGATCTGCCAATGGCTCGCCCCGAGCGCACGCGCCGCGCGCACGTAATCCATCTGGCGATTGCGCAGAAATTCTGCTCGCACGTAATCAGACAGGCCCATCCAACCAAACAAACTGAGCAACACCACCAGCAAAATCACACTCGGTTCAAACACCGCCGCAAAAATGATCAGCAAATACAGCTCTGGCATCGAACCCCAAATCTCAATGAAGCGCTGAAAAACCAAATCTGTGCGCCCCGCAAAATAGCCTTGCACCGCACCCGTCAAGATGCCCAGCACCACGCCAATCGCCGTGAGCGCTAAGGCAAACAACACGCTCACGCGAAAGCCATAGAGCAAGCGCGCAGTGACGTCGCGGCCCCGGTCGTCGGTGCCCAGCCAATTGGCCGTGGTGGGCGGCGCGGGATTGGGCGCTTTGGCGTAATAGTTCAGCGTGCTGTGGTGATAGGGGTTGAGCGGCATGAGCGCAAAGTTGCCTTCTTTTGCCATTTGCGCCTGGACAAACGGGTCAAGAAAATCTGCATTCGTTTGGAAATCACCCCCCAAAGCCGTCTCAGGCACGTTTTGTACCATCGGGAAAAGCCATTGCCCGTTGTAGCGCGCTACCAGCGGCTTATCGTTACTCAAAACTTCCGCAAACAGACTCAGCACCACGAGCACACAGAAAATAATCAAGCTCCAATAGCCCAAACGGTTGCGTTTGAAGCGCAGCCAAGCCCTGCGAGAGGGTGTTGCCGAAATTGTTGGAGCAGTCTCGTCCAAGCGACCGCCGTAGATCGGGCTTTGCCCGTCCACCAGCGGTGCCCCCTTCAGGGGGAGGCAATCGGAGATCGCTTCGGGGGTGGTCGTTCCTTTCATTCGAACTTCACCCTTGGATCAACGAGCACGTAGGTAAGGTCAGAAATCAACTTCGTCACCAGCCCAATCAGCGTGAACAAATACAGCGTGCCCAAAACCACCGGGTAATCGCGCCGAATCACCGCTTCATAGCCCAGTAGCCCCAAGCCGTCAAGCGAAAACAGCGTTTCAATCAATAACGAGCCCGCAAAGAAAGCGCCCACAAAAGCTGCCGGAAAACCCGTCACGATAGGCAGCAGTGCATTACGAAACACGTGGCGGTAAAGCACACCACGCTCACTCAATCCTTTAGCGCGCGCCGTGATCACGTATTGCTTGCGAATTTCTTCGAGAAACGCATTTTTAGTCAGCATGGTGATCGTGGCAAAGCTGCCCAAAACCAGCGCCGTCACAGGCATCGCAATATGCCACAAATAATCCACAATCTTTGCGCCCCACGAGAGCGTTTCCCAGTTGCTCGACGTGAGCCCGCGCAGAGGAAACCATTGCAACTGCCCGCCAAACACCACCAGCAAAAACACACCGAGCACAAAACCCGGAATCGCATAGCCCACCAGCACAATGAGCGTTGTCCACAAATCAAAACCACTGCCTGCACGCACGGCCTTCTTGATGCCCAGTGGCACGGAAATCAAATACGTGAGGAAAAACGTCCACAGCCCGAGCGAAATAGAAACAGGCAGCTTCTCCTTGATCAAATCCCAAACTGGTTTGTTTTGAAAGAAGCTCTTGCCTAAATCAAACGTGAGGTATTGCTTGAGCATGATCCAAAAGCGCTCGAGCGGAGGTTTGTCAAAGCCATACAGCGCCTTGATCTCGGCCAAGCGTTTGGCATCCACGCCTTTGTCACCCCGATACTCAAAACCAAAACCTGCGCCCTCTGCGCCTCCCGCTTTGGCCGCCCTGCTCTCAGCCATGTATTGCTCCACCGGCCCGCCCGGCACGAACTGAATCACCACAAAGGTGAGCAGCAACACGCCAAACAGCGTGGGAATCATCAGCAACAAGCGCTTCAAGATATAGGCCAGCATCTATTTGCCCTCCACTGCGGGCTTGGCCCACCAGGTATCCAGTAACCAGCTATCGGCTTTGGCATAGGGTGGCATGGGGTCTTTGAAGGCCAGCTTTTTTCCTGCGTATGCCAAGTTATGCTGCGCACTGGTCCATTGCGGGATGAGCACATGACTATGCGCAACCACACGCTCCAAAGCGCGGCATGCAGGCAATAACTGCGCTTTGCTCTGAGCGCCAATCATTTTTTCAACTAAGGTATCAACCGCTTTGCTTTTCATGCCTGGGTAATTTTGCCCGCCTTCGGTATCCGCTTCTTTGCTTCCAAAAATCTCCGCATACTCTTGCCCTGGGTTTTGTGTGCCTGGATAAGCAATTACGATCATGTCATAGTCGTATTTCTGCACCTTGTTTTGATAAAGTGCAAAATCTACGATGCGCGGTTTAACTTCAATTCCCAGCTTCTGTAAATTGCGAAACAGCGCTGTATGAGAGCGCAATCCGGCTTCTGAGCTATCTAAAAACTCGAATGTAAAGGGCTCGCCTTTCCCGTTCTTCAATCCACCATTGCGAACGCTCCAACCAGCTTCTTTCAACAAAGCTGCTGCCTTCTTGAGGCTATCCCGCAAGCCTTCCGCACTCGGTTCTTTGCCCGTTGAATTGGATGGGGTGGTCATTGGGCCAAAAGCTGCAGCAGGAATTTGATCTCTGAAAGATGCCATCAAAGCCAGCTCTTCCGGTGTTGGCGTGCCTTTGGCTCTGCAATCTGTGTTCCCAAACAACCCATTGACACGCTCAAGTTGGTAATAAGCCAAACGCGCATTGAGCCAATCAAAATCAAGCGCTAGACCCAGCGCTTCCCTGACTCGAACATCTTTGAATTTTTCGCGTCGCAAGTTGATCACATAGCTTTGAAACCCTGTCGGTAAGCTATGTTTGAATGCTCTTTTGGTCAATAAACCCTGATCAAAACGCTTACCGTTGACGCGCCAATATGGTGGGTGCCGCAGAGATTGGGGGCGTCGAGGATTGGATCGGTGAAATCAGCAGTTCCTTCGGCTGGTTCGGGATCGAACACATCCAGTCCGGCGCGGATTTTCCCCGCTTGGAGCGCCGCAAGCAGCGCGGTCTGGTCCACGACTTCACCGCGAGCCGTGTTGATCAGGATGGCGT
>JANMDE010000012.1:0-1756 GCA_031376105.1 Variovorax sp.
GCCCTCTAGCAGCATTGAAGGTGCATCACCGCTTTCAACCAGTGCCGCTGAATCGTCAGTTGCCGTGAAGGATTTCCCCCAAACTTGGCGCACAACAGCTGTGAATACGGCAGCCAGCGCAGTAGATTCCAAACCGGTTGTCAATGTATCGCTCGAACATCCGTGGGATACCTCAACAGCGGCCGCTTACACGCAAGTTCAAATCTACCTAGCTCGTCTAGGCATAGCTATGCTCAAAGAGGCGAACGACGCAAACCAAGTATCGCCTGGCGATGCTCGAGTGGGTAAATTGGTACTCAGGGCTTTCGACCGCCTAGAGCCAAACCATCCTGCGCGACAGCGATGGGCACTGGCTGCGGACACTCGATTTGTACTTCACGCTTCTGCGACCAATCGTTTAGAAATCATCACCAAAAACGCTCCCGATATCTCGCTGGCCATCGAGCTTCTTTCAAACGACGCCCTGCGAGCGCTGTGCCACGAATCGCTGTGCAGCTCAGGCAGCGCCACTGCCATGAGCTCTGAAGCCCCAAAGACGGCCATCCTGGTGCCGGCTCAGGGCCTACTTTGGAGCATGGCACAAGGAGACCAGCCGCGCGGCTGGACCGCGCAGGGCGCCGGTGTTCACAAACTGCGGCAGGTTTGGGTACGTCCGCTGGGCCTCAATCTGCAATCGGAGGTGAACTTGTTTTTAGCGGCTCGCGCCTCAAAGGCGGCCCAAGTCGATGCCTCGCAAAGTAGCATCAGTCTTCGCATCAATGATCAGCCCGTTGCCACCTATTCGTTGCAGGACTGGAAAGCCGAACATGCATCGGTGCGGATTCCTGAGAGTTTGTGGCGTGCCCCGGTTTGGGTGATCGATTTTGAGGTACGCTTGACACCGCGTCCTCAGCAGCGATGCAGCTATTTGGTGCAAGACGACTTTTGGGTAGCCCTAGATCCCGATACGAAGCTCAGGGCGAAGTTCGAATACCGCGAAGCGGCAGGGATTGCTGGTTTTTGGCAGCGCGCTAGCGAGAAACCCATGTTGACTCTAGCTTGGAGCGAGCCGGGTGCCTCAATACCCAAAAGGGAACAGCTCGCCCCTTTCATTCCGTTTTTGCAGGCATTCGGCTCGCGCGCGGCAGATTTAGCGGCGCCTCGCTGGACATTTGTGGATCGGGCTGCGTGCAAAACTATTGCTTGCATCGTGCTGCATCCACAGCAGCCGTTGACGTCTGTTCAAGAGCGCCTGTTGCCGTGGCGCCAAGTAGTCGGGAAAACCACAAACGATATAACCGGCATGCCTGATCTCAGTGCTGCCGGCACCGCCGTGATCGCTTGGACGCCCAAAGACGGAGGCGGCTCTGAGCAACTACACCTAGTTTTAGGTGCGCCCAAGGAGCCAAGCATTCCAGCGCCTCGGTTGTCCAGCTTCAACGGACCGATTGCAGTACATACAGACCAATGGCAGTTTTTTGCGAGTGCGGAAGACGCTTCAAAAAATGCTGAGCGCGCCAGCGGCCAAGGCAATGTATCGGAGCAACAAGGACGCCTGAGATGGGTAAATCTGATTTGGGCTTTGATTTCGGTGGTCATCGTCGTCACGCTGGCGATGCTCTATTGGCGAAAAAAGAAGCGCGCTGACCCTAAAACTTGGGAGGTGAGTTAACCCTGCAATCTCATGCCAAGCACTTCACACTCTGGATCACCACGGTTAGTGGCCTTAAACAGATCCTAACGTGGGGCCAAGCTTAGAAATTTGAAATTCAGAATC
>JANMDE010000054.1:0-4972 GCA_031376105.1 Variovorax sp.
GTATGGACCCCGCACACCCCTCCTTTTTGCATCGCTTCTTGCAAGACGCTGATCTGCAAGAGACAGGCAGCAACGCCGGCGGCAAGCAGTTTCGCAGCGCCGCAGCAGGCGATGTGGCAGGCGAGCGCTGGCCGATGACGCGGGTAATGCGTGAACTGCATCGCCCTAAGCTCATGGCTCAGGCCATACTAAGCGAGACGCTGCAAGGCATTCGCATCACTGCGCTGCGCGCTTTAAGCGAGCAAACGACGCATGTGCGCATGACGCAGGCGATCTTTCCGCATATCTTTGTGATTCCGCTCTCTGAGACGCTCACCATCACACAATGGCATCTGCCAGTGGACGATGGCCACACCTATTGGTTCAGCGTGTTCACGAGTTTTGATGTGCCCATCGACCAAGCCGCCATGCGCGCCCAGCGCCTGCCCTACACGCAGCTACCTGCCTACACACCAAAGGCGGGTGCACACAACGCTTGGGGCTTCTCGCCGAATGAGCAGATGACGTGCACTTTCCTCGGCATGGGCGAAGACGACATCAATGTGCATGACCAATGGGCGGTAGAAAGCATGGGTGGTCTACAGGATCGCACGCGCGAACACCTCGCCACGAGCGATAAGGTGATCGTGCTGTATCGCCGTTGGCTGCAACGCGCCATGGATGCCGCCGCCGCTGGGCAAACTCTGCCCGCGCTGCCTGCTGCGCAGCGCTTGAATGAACCACCGGGCACGGTGGATGGTTTTGCACCCAGCGATGTTTGGGAGAGCTGGTGGCAAACTGAGCTTGCAGCGAAGCGCGGCAAAGCGGCTTGGATTTCGGGCAGCATCAAGCCATGACCGAAGATCAAATCCTTCGCCTTGTCTCGCAAGCTTGCATCGAACAAGTGCGTATCGCTTGGTGTGATGTGCATGGCGAGCTGCGTGCCAAAAGCATTTTGCCGCGTGCTCTGGAAAACGCCTTGAAAGATGGCATCGGCATGGTCGGTACGCAAGCGCTGAAAGACACGAGTGATCGCACCGCTTTCAAAGTGTTTGAGCCCAATGGCCTTGCACATTTGCCGATGCTCGCTGAATTTTCGCAAGCCAGTAATTTTTTTGTGAAACCGCTGCTGGAGAGTTTTAGGCAACTGCCTTGGGCAACCCACACCGCATGGCTACAAGGCCAGATGCTTGGCACGGACGGCCAGCCGCTGGCCATTGATTCGCGCGGCATCTTGCAGAAAGCACTGACCCGGCTAGAAAAGCAAGGCTACGGCCTGCGCTGCGGCCTAGAGATTGAATTTCACATTTATAAAATTGAAAATGATCGCCCGCAAACTGATCCTGAGCTGGCCGCTTGGCCGGGGCTGCCTCCCGCCGTGTCGATGATTCATCCTGGCTACCGTTTGCTCTCGGAGCGCTGGCTGGATCTGGCCGATGCGCCCTTGCAAATCGTGCGCCAAACCTGCGCTGCTTTAGGCTTGCCGCTCACTTCGCTCGAAGTGGAGTTTGGCCCGAGCCAAGTGGAGGCCGTGTTTGAAGTGCAGGATGCGTTGGCCGCAGCGGATGCGATGGTGCTTTTTAGAAGCGCTGCCACGCAAGCCCTACGCCGCGCGGGCTACCATGCCACATTCATGTGCCGCCCGCCGTTTCCCAACATCATGAGCAGCGGCTGGCATTTGCATCAATCGTTGGTAGATTTGAAAACAGGTGGCAATGCGTTTGCTTTACCGACGCTGCCATTTCCCCCCGTTCGAGCCGAGCTTGCCCCAGCTTCTGTCCTGCTCTCCCCAGTAGGCAACCATTGGCTCGCAGGCCTGCTTTCGCATGCAAGCGCCATCTGCGCATTCGCCAACCCCACTTTAGATGCCTACGAGCGCTTTCGCCCCAATGCACTTGCTCCCACCCGTACCAATTGGGGGCATGACAGCCGCAGCGCCATGCTGCGCGTTATCGCCGCAAACGCAGCCACCCGTATTGAAAACCGCATCGGCTCGCCATTGGCCAACCCCTATCTCTACATGGCATCGCAAATTCACGCCGGGTTAGATGGCATCGCAAGCCGCTTGGAGCCACCGAGAGCAGACGATGCAAGCGCATCAACACTGCCTTCGAGCTTAGGCCAAGCGCTCAAAGCCCTACAAGCTGACGCTGCACTCAGCGACGGCTTTGGTGAGGAAATACTCGCTTGGTATGCGCAAATCAAGCAACAAGAAATCACCCGATTTGGTGCCGCACAAGACAAGCTCGACTGGTTACGCCGCGAGTATTTTTCGCGCTTTTAAAAACCAAGCTGCGAGCGTCGGCAAGTAACAAAAGCGAAAACTAGAAAGCGCCTGCTTTACTTCAGCTTATTTTTTTCTTTGCCGCGCGGCATGACGGCCGTCGTAATCGTCGCACGCACTGGCTCACCTGTGAGCACCTTGGGCGGTGACGTGTCTTTCTTCGGCTTTTTGCCTTCTTTGTTGGATTTTTGTTGACCTTTGGCCATGATGTGCTCCTTTAAGTTGATGCCCACATTATTCCTTGGATTGACGGAATTTCAAAACGCCGCGGCACACAAAGTCGCTTTTGAATCGTCTTGGGTGCAGGCACAATCCATGTTTTTCCTAGTCTCACCCATGATCGACCTGCTCCACGCACCCGCTTTCTCTCTTTTCGGCCTGTCCGCCAGTTGGGCGGAACTGCTTGGCGCTGTGCTCGGCGTGGCCATGGTGGTCTGCAATATTCGGCAGATTCATTGGGGCTGGCCACTGGCCTTTGCCAGCTCGCTGCTTTATGTGCTTGTTTTCGCAGATGCCAAGTTGTACGCGGAAGCCACACTACAGATCTTTTTTGCCGCTACCGCGCTTTGGGGCTGGTGGCAGTGGCTGCGTGGCAAATCTGCCGATGGCAAAGCCTTGCAGATCCAGCATTTGAATGCTAAGGTCACTATCAATTTAATAGCTATCAGCCTTTTTTTAATAACGGCTATCGGCCTATTTCTCATCAATCTCACGAATTCTGATGTGCCTTGGTGGGACGCTTTGCCCACCGCACTCAGCTTGGTAGCCACTTGGCTTTTAGGGCACAAATATCTAGAAAACTGGCCTCTTTGGATCATCGTCAACCTGATCAGTATCGTGCTGTTTGCCTACAAAGGCCTCTGGCTCACGGTGGGTTTGTATGCTGTGTTCGCCATCATGGCCGCTGTGGGTTGGCGTGCTTGGGCACGCGCCATGAAAGCGCAGGCGTGAGATGAGTATCGCGCAGCCCGCGACGAAGATCGCCTCGCCCGCCATAAAAATCGCTTTACTGGGGGCAGAAAGCACTGGCAAAACGCAGCTCGCGCATGCGCTGGCTGAGCATTTGCGCGAGGCAGGTGCGAAAGCCGTGGCTGTTGACGAATACCTGCGCGAATGGTGCGAGCAAAAAGGCCGCACGCCGCAGCCGCATGAGCAAGCCGAGATCGCGCTCACGCAGCGCCTGCGCATCGAGCAAGCCGCTCGCTCGCTCGCCGCTGATGCAAAGCCCGATCAGGCCTGTTATGTCATTGCAGACACCACGCCCCTGATGACCGCGATTTACAGTGAATTCATCTTCCAAGACGACAGCCTCAGCGCTGCCGCTTTAAGCTACCAAAGCAGCTTCCATCTCACCCTGCTAACGGGTCTGGACATGCCCTGGGAAGCAGATGGCATTCAGCGAGATGGCGCTCATGTGCGCGGCCCTGTCGATGCGCTCATCCGAGAGCAATTACAAAGCGCCTCCATCGCCTTTGAAGTGATTTACGGCTTGGGCGAACAGCGTTTTCAAACCGCTCTCAATGCCTTGAATACTATTAAATCAATAGCAAACTATATAGATAATATAGGGGCGAATGAGCCAAAAGACTCAGAAAACATGTCCAAACCCTGGGTCTGGACATGCGACAAATGCTCAGATGCAGATTGCGAGCATCAGCTTTTCAGCAGATTAATCAACTCAGCTCCCCAGCCTTGACTCACTGCACGCCTTTCGGCCCCGGAGGATGATCTAGCGGCTCTGTGAACAACTGCGCTGCATCCACAGGGTCAAAGCGGTATTGCACGCCGCAAAAATCGCAGCCCACTTCGACATTTTCGCGTTCTGTCAGTATGCTTTCTACTTCAGCCACGCCAAGGTTTTGCAGCATTCTGCCGACACGCTCGCGTGAGCAAGAGCAGGCAAATTTGGGCGATTGCGGCTCGAAGCGAAGTAGCTTTTCTTCCCAAAAAAGGCGGTGAAGAATAGTGTCAGCGTCCAGATCCAAAAGCTCTTGCCGCTTTAAGCTTTGCGCAAAGATGGCGATGCGGTTGAAGGATTCATCCAGACCAATATCGTCTTCACGCGATTTGGCTAAATTGGCCTCCCCCTCCATCGGCATACGCTGAATAAGCAAACCTGCGGCTACTTTGTCGTTTGCTGCCAAGATCAGGCGCGTGTCAAGCTGCTCAGATTGCAGCATGTAATGCTCCAGCACTTCGCTGATTTTTTCCAGCTTCTCGCGTTTGTCGCCATGCAGGGAAACAACGCCTTGATACGCCTGCTGGCCGGGCTGCTTGTCTTTCGGGTCCAGCGTGATCGCGCAGCGGCCTTCATTGAACACATTGACCATCTCAGACAGCCTCGCACCCGCGCCCACTTCGCCTTGCACGCTGGCCGTGGCACGCAGCGTCAAATCACTCTGCACTTCTGCCACCGCCACCTTTAACGGCCCATCGCCCATGATTTGCAGCACCAAAGCACCATTGAATTTGATGTTGCTTTGCATCAACACGCCAGCAGCGAGCATCTCGCCAAGAAGCTCGCTCACTTCTCGGCCATACGCACCGGTTTGCGTGTTAGCGGCGCGGCGCGCCAAGACCTCTTGCCAAGCGCCGTCCAAGCGCACCAGCGCGCCGCGCACGGGCAGGCCGTCGAAGATAAATTTGTGGAGTTCAGACATAGCTTTTGCAGATGGGGATCAAGCGATCTTTTTCAAACCCTTGGCAAAG
>JANMDE010000059.1:0-7514 GCA_031376105.1 Variovorax sp.
CTATTAAATCAGGAGCAGACTGTTTATTATTTATAAGGGCTAACAGCCACTTCTGATATGAAAAGGGCAGATGAACTGTCGGAATACGGTTACGCCCGCACTGCTCGCAGGCGGCTACAGCAGCGGCTTGCCAATGCGCGGTTTTCTTCTCGGCGCGCTCAGCCGTGAGGCGCAAGACGCTGCGCTCGCTCATAAGCGGTTGGATGCTGACTGCGCCCAACTCGGTGGCTTTTTCAATCAACCAATCCATGCGCTCGTTGGCGGGCATGCCGATGGCCAAATGCACTTGCCGCCCGGCCTCACGCTCAAGGGCGTGATGGATGCCCACTTGCACCTGCACGTCGCTGCGCCCCATGCGCTCGACCTTCGCTTCAAATTCGCCGCCCTGACCGTTGAAAAGCATCAGTGCATCGCCCGGCTGCATGCGCAGCACCTGCACATGCCTTGCAGCCGCCGCATCCAGATCGAGCGGGCTGCCTGCTTGCAAATTCAGAGGGGTATAGATGCGTGGCATGTTGGATTTTTACTATTATATTGATAGCATACTATGTAGATAATATAGGGGCTAGATGCCGGTTTTCTATAAAATAACGCTCATATCCGACCAAACGACCAGCCGCTGGCTTCTTGCAAACCTTCCACCTCATCGATCACTTTGAGAAACGGCCCGAGCTCGCGATAGCGATTGCAGGTGGAACGGATGTAATGGATGAAGCGCGGCGTATCCGCCAGATATTTTTCTTTGCCATCGCGCAGTGTGAGCCGCGCAAAAATGCCAGCCACTTTGAGATGCCGTTGCAAACCCATCCATTCCACTGCGCGGTAAAACGCGCCGAAATCTGATGACCAGTCTTCAAATGCCATCAAGCCCGCTTTACGCGCTTTTTCCCAATAGCGCACCGTGATCTCCAAGACGAATTCCTCATCCCAGCTGAGGAAAGCATCGCGCAGGAGGGAGGCGATGTCGTAGCTGATCGGGCCGTAAACGGCATCTTGGAAATCCAAAATACCTAATCGGTCGTCTCGCGTGAGCATCAAATTACGCGGCATGAAATCGCGGTGGACATACACGCTAGGGGCTGCCAAATTGCGGTGGACGATCAGATCGAAAGCGCTTTGCATGGTCTGCAGTTGCTTCGTATCGAGTGCAAACTGGCGATGCTTGGCGAGATACCAATCCGGAAAAAGAGACAGCTCGCGGCGCAGCAAGGCATCGTCATATGCTGGCAACACACCCGGCTTGGAGGCCAATTGCCATTGAATCAGGGCATCCAGCGCCTGCATGTAACGCGGATAGTTGACCAACGGTTCATCGCGGTCAATGCCCTCCATCATCGTGCGCGCGCCCAGATCGGTCAGCAGCATGAAGCCTTGCGGCTCATCCCAAGCCAATACCTCGGGCGCGAGCAGGCCGGCAGCCTGCAAAAGTCCCGCTACATGCACGAAGGGTTGGCAGTTTTCCTTCTCTGGCGGTGCGTCCATGATGATGCGCGGCGTACCATCATGCGCATCAATGCGCAGATAGCGCCGAAAGCTCGCATCGGCGCTGGCAATCCGCAGGCTATCAGCTTGGAGCCCGTGAGCAAGTGCGGTATGCGCAAGCCAATGCGCAAAGGCTTGCTGGCGCTTGGAATCACTCCAAATCACGGCATGGAGGGGTGGGATAAAGGGAATTTCTGAGCTCATGGATAATCCCATTGTATAAACCGTTGATATTTCTTCATTTGCCGCCTGCGGCATCCGTTGCCACCGATTCCCTTTTCACGTTGCCGCATGCGCCTTCCATTGACCGCTTCTGCTGTTTCCCATCGTCTGAATTGTCAGGCCAAGCCAATTGCTTGGGCTGTGGCCTGCCTGTTCGCCACGGGCTTGCCAGCTTGGGCTCAAACAGCGGCCACTGAGCCGCTCATCGATACCAGCCTCAAGTTGAAAGCATCGCCGCAACTGGATGAAAAAATCTCGATCGGCCAAAAGAAGGGCGGCAGCACTTTTGTGAGCGGAGACCGCATCACAGGCCGCCCTGAGATTGACACCGTGATTGACGGCCGCGCGGAGCTGCGCCGCAGTGGCACGATACTCAAAGCAGACCGCATTGAGTATTACCAACCCGATGATTTGGCCAAAGCGCGTGGCAATGTCTATCTCAATCGGGAAGGCAATGTGTATGAAGGCAGCGAGGGGCAGATTCGCATTGATGCCCAAGAAGGCTATTTTTTGAATCCCCGCTTCACGCTGCTGAAAAATGGTGGCCAAGGCCAAGCTTCGCGCATCGATTTTGTGGATGACAAGCGATCGGTGGCTCGCAACGCCAGCTACACCACGTGCCGCCGCGAGCCTGAAGGTGGCGCCAAGCCCGATTGGGTGATTCGCGCTTCACAAGTGAGGTTTGACAGCGAGACAGATGTTGGTGAAGCCAGCGATGGGCGGCTGGAGTTCAAAGGTGTTCCGATCTTGGGTGCACCCTTTTTTACTTTCCCCATGTCTGACGCGCGCAAGAGCGGCTGGTTGCCTCCGAGCATCAACCTAGATAACCTCAGCGGCTTGGAAGTGGTGGTGCCCTATTACGCCAATCTGGCACCCAACCGCGATGCCACCATCTATCCTGGCATCATGTCAAGACGCGGCGCGAACGTGGGTGTAGAGACGCGCTACCTAGAAAAAGAGTATCGCGGCACAGCGCGCCTCGACTGGATGCCCAACGACAGCTTGCGAAGCCGGGGTCGCTGGGGCCTAACCACCTCTCACACCGGCACGCTCGTTACTGGCTTGGCGGGCATCGGCGATCTCGGCTTGAGTTTGGGCTTAAACCGTGTGAGCGATGATGATTATTGGCGTGATTTCCCGCGCGCCACTGGCTCACTGACGCAGCGATTGCTCGCCAACGATGCCAACGTTACCTGGGCCCAAGGCGCATGGGCACTGAACCTGCGCGCACAGAAATGGCAAACCCTGCAGCAAACTGGCTCGGTGATCACCCCCCCCTATGACCGCCTGCCCCAGCTCAATGGCAAATACAGCCGGGTCAATGCCAGCGGTTTTGATTACAGCCTAGAGCTCGATAGCACGCGCTTTGAAGCAGACCGCAGCTTGACTGCCCAGCCCAATGCGCAGCGCAGCTACGGCTTGGCTCAAATCAGCCGTCCTTTCACGACACCGGGCAGCTTCCTCATTCCCAAATTACAGCTTCACAGCTCGTCGTACAATTTTGATGCCGCTTTGACTTCCGGGCCCCAGATTGGTGCGCGCTCTGCATCGCGTGTGCTGCCCACCTTCAGTGTGGACAGTGGCCTCATTTTCGAGCGGCAAGCCAGCTATTTTGGCCGCAGCTTTACGCAAACCTTAGAGCCGCGCGCTTTCTACACCTTCACGCCCTATCGCGATCAGTCCTCCCTGCCCATCTATGACAGCGGCAGCAAAGACTACAACTTTGCCACCGTGTTCAGTGAAAATGCCTTCATAGGCAACGACCGGATCGCCGACAACAACCTGCTCACGCTCGGGCTGAACTCGCGCCTGCTCGATCCCGCCACCGGCGCAGAAGTGGTCCGCCTCAATTACGCGCAGCGATTGCGATTCAAAGACCAAAAAGTGGTCTTGCCCGGCGGCACAGCAGACAACACGCGCTTCTCCGACATGCTGTTTGGCGCTGGGCTTAACTGGAATACACAATGGCTTTTTGATGGTAACGTGCAATACAGCCCCAGCATCCGCCGCTCCCTGCGCACCACCCTGGGCGCGCGCTACAGCCCCAGCGACTACCGCGTGGTGAGCGCCACCTACCGCCTCAAACGCGGCGAGAGCGAGCAAATTGATTTAGGCTGGCAATGGCCCATCAATGATCTGTGGGGCGACAAAGGCAAAGATTTAGGACGCGGCCAAGGCCAGGGTGATGGCCGTTGGTACAGTGTCGGCCGCATCAACTACAGCCTGCGCGACAGTAAACTGGTCGACACCTTGGTCGGCTTTGAATACGATGCCGGTTGTTGGCTCATGCGCTTTGCACTGGAGCGCTTGCAAACCACCAACACCAGCGCCAACAAGCGCATCTTGTTCCAAATGGAATTTGTGGGCTTTGCGCGTGTTGGCTCCAACCCCTTGTCCGCTTTGCAGGGCAATGTGCCTCGCTACCAGCTGCTGCGTGAGAAAATCACCACCCCATCCAGCCGCTTTAGTAACTATGAGTGACTTTTCGATGAATTTTTCGTGCATCTCCCCGCCTCGGATCACCCTGCCCCAAGCGCCCCTGCGGACGCGTTCTTGGCTCATCAGTGGCCTGCTCCTGGCTGCCGCTGCCTGCGCCTGTGCGCAAGGCTTGCGTACATCGCCCTTGCTGAATCTGGGCAATGCCACACGCGATGGCGGTCAGCGCAATGCGGACTACATCGCGGCCTTGGTCAATTCCGAGCCGATCACCAACCAAGAGGTGCGCAACCGCATGCTGCAAGTTGAGCAGCAACTCAGCAGCCGGGGCGGTGCCATGCCTTCGCGCCAAGAGCTTTATAGCCAAGTGCTGGAACGTCTGATTGGTGAGCGCACGCAGCTTCAGCTGGCTCGCGACAACGGTATTCGCATCGACGAGCAGGCCGTCGACAATGCGGTGCTCAATATCGCTAGGCAAAACCAACTCAGCCTAGAGCAGCTTCGCGTGCGTGCGCGTGAGGAAGGCGTCGACATCAACACCTTACGCAACAGCTTGCGCGATGAGCTTTTGCTTCAGCGCGTGCGCGAGCGGGAAGTCGAGTCACGGGTTCGCATCTCTGAGCCTGAACTTGATGCCTTTATCCGCGAGCAACGGGACACGCCCGAGGCAGTCAATTTAGAAATCAATATTGCGCAGATTCTCGTGGCCGTTCCAGAAAATGCCACCGATCTTCAACTGTTGCCTCTCACTGCCAAAGCTCAGCGCGTGGCAGAGCGCGCTCGCGCCGGAGAAAATTTTGCGACGCTGGCGCGTGAGCTGTCTGACTCCCCGGATCGCAGCGCCGGCGGTGAATTGGGTTTGCGCAGTGTTGAGCGCTACCCCGTATTGTTTGTCGAAGCGGTGCAAAGCTTGGCCGTGGGCGGCGTTGCAGGGCCTGTACGCTCAGGCGCTGGCTTGCATGTGCTCAAGCTGCTTGACAAGCGCCAATCGGGCTTGGACAACATCACCGTGCAACAAACCCGTGCCCGCCATATTTTGCTGCGCACCGGGCCGCAGTTAAGTGAATCGGTGGCGCGTGAGCGATTGGTGCTTTTGCGTCAGCGCCTGTCCGTCGGCCTTGATTTTGCAACGGCTGCGCGTGACAACTCCCAAGATGGCTCTGCCCGAGAAGGTGGCGATCTGGGCTGGGCGGTGGCAGGGCAATTCGTGCCTGAATTTGAAGAAGCCATGAATGCCTTGGCACCCGGCCAGATTTCTGCCCCCATCACCACGCGCTTCGGCGTTCATTTGATCCAAGTGCAAGAGCGCCGCGAACGCAAAATGGACGACCGCGAGCAGCGTGAAGCTGCGCGCATCGCCCTGCGCGAGAAAAAGCTCGACGATGCCTTCGTCACTTGGGCGCAAGAACTGCGCGCACGCGCCTATGTCGAAATCCGGGAAGCGCCGCAATGATGCTTGGCCGCATCTTGTCAGCCTGATCTCTTCGTGAAGCACATTCCGCGCAAGCGTTTTGGTCAGCATTTTCTGGTCGATCAAGCCTTGATCGCTGAGTTGGTGGATCAAATCGCGCCAGAGTCTGGCCAACACATGGTCGAAATTGGCCCCGGCTTGGGCGCACTCACCCAGCCCTTGCTGGAGCGCTTGGGCCACATCACCGTGATTGAGTTAGACCGTGATTTGGCCGCGCACTGGCGCAGTCGTGAAAAAGTGTACGTAATTGAGTCTGATGTATTAAAAGTGGACTTTTCCCTTATAAAATATGAAGAGTTTGCTACTGAAAATATAGCATACAAGCCTCACCTACGGATCGTCGGCAATCTGCCTTACAACATCTCCACCCCGATTCTTTTTCATCTGTTGCCGATGGCGGGCATCATTCAAGATCAGCATTTCATGCTGCAAAAAGAAGTCATCGACCGCATGGTGGCGAAGCCCGCCACATCAGACTACGGGCGACTCTCGGTGATGCTGCAATGGCGTTATGAGATGAGCAATTTTTTGCGTGTGCCGCCCGAAGCGTTTGACCCGCCGCCGCGCGTGCAAAGTGCCGTGGTGCGCATGATTCCTCTGGCTCAGCCGCCTCAGCTGCAAGCTCAGTTGCTGGAAGAACTGGTGAAAGTGGCTTTCAGCCAGCGGAGAAAAATTTTGCGTAACACCTTGGGACGCTGGCTTGAAGAGCGCGGTTTTGCAGGTCAGTTTGATGTGCAGCGCCGAGCCGAAGAAGTGCCTGTGGCCGAGTATGTGGCGCTCACGCAGCAGCTTTCAACCTGAGTTTTTCAGTACCCTGCGGTATTGAATGGCTTCGGCCACGTGCGTGACCTGTGTGCCACGCGCCCCTTGCAGATCCGCAATCGTGCGAGCCACGCGCAATGCACGGTGGATCGAGCGGCCTGACCAGCCCAAGCGTGCAGCAGCGGCATTTAAGAATTTGCGCGCCGCCTCGTCCAGCAAGATCAGCTCTTCCAGCGCTTTGCCTTCCAAACTGCGATTGAGCTGGCCTTGGCGCTTGATGCTGCGCTCGCGCGCTTGCAACACACGCTGCGCAATATCAGCGCTGCTCTCGATGGGCACAGCGCTTTTGCTTGCTTCAGACGCTTGCAACAAATCCTCGGGTGCAAGGGCTTGCACCTCCACGTGAATATCAATACGGTCTAAGAGCGGGCCCGACAGCTTGCCTTGATAGCGCGCTACCTGATCCGGCGTGCAGCGGCAGGCCTTTTGGCGCGAACCCAAATGGCCACACAAACAGGGATTCATCGCACCGATCAGCTGAAAGCGAGCCGGAAACACCGCGCGCTGCGCTGCCCGTGAAATACAGATCTGCCCGCTCTCCAAAGGCTCACGCAATGCCTCTAAAGAAGCGCGGCTGAACTCAGGCATCTCATCTAAAAATAAAACGCCTTCGTGAGCCAATGAAATTTCTCCGGGCCGAGGGGGCGAGCCGCCGCCCACCAATGCCACCGCGCTGGCCGTGTGATGCGGCGACTGCACCACACGTTGCCCCCATCGCTCGGCTTTGAACTGACCCGCCAAGCTCAAAATCGCTGCAGATTCCAACGCCTCCTGCGTGCTCATCACAGGCAAAATACTGGCAAAGCGCTGAGCCAGCATCGATTTACCTGTGCCTGGCGCGCCCACCATCAACACGCTGTGGCCGCCCGCAGCCGCAATCTCTAGCGCGCGCTTGGCCGCTTGCTGGCCTTTGACTTCGCTCATGTCTGCGCCGGGTGGCATCGCCTTCCTCTCTGGTGCTCGCAAAATAGTCCAGCTGACTTCTTCACGCGGTATCGGCATGGTCTGCTCTGCGGCATCGCCTTCAGTCAGCTTCGAAGAGGCCGCAGATGCAAACCGCGCCACCACATCCAGCAAATGC
>JANMDE010000063.1:0-2686 GCA_031376105.1 Variovorax sp.
GTACGGCATTCGGCCCGTCGGACCACGCCTCGGCAGGCTTGGGATGGGTCTCCATGAACAGGCCAGCCACACCAGCGGCCACACCAGCACGGGCGAGTACCGGCACCATCTCACGAGCGCCGCCTGAACTCGCGCCTTGGCCGCCCGGCTTTTGCACCGAATGCGTCACGTCAAACACCACGGGCGCGCCGCTTTTGCGCATCTCGGCCAGCGAAGTCATATCCGCCACAAGGTTGTTGTAGCCAAAGCTCACACCGCGTTCGCAAGCGAGGAAGCTGTCGGGATTCAAACCTTTTTCAAGAGCCGCTGCACGCGCCTTGTCGATCACGTTTTTCATGTCCCAAGGCGCAAGAAACTGGCCTTTTTTGATGTTCACAGGCTTGCCAGATTGAGCGACGGCACGAATGAAATCAGTTTGGCGGCAGAGGAAAGCGGGCGTTTGCAAAACATCCACCACGCTCGCCACTTCATTGATCTGATCTACTTCATGCACATCTGTAAGGATCGGCAATTGCAGTTGACGACGCACTTTATCCAAAATCTTCAAACCCGCGTCAATCCCCACGCCGCGCTTGGTGTTGCCCGAAGAACGATTGGCTTTGTCAAACGAGCCTTTGTAAATCAGCGGTATGCCCAGCTTAGAAGTGATTTCCTTCAACTGCCCCGCCACCTCTAGAGACATCTCCAAACCCTCAATCGAGCAAGTGCCCGCAATCAAAAAAAAGCGCTTGTCGAGGCCAACATCAAAATTGCAGAGTTTCATCAATAATCCTTATTCAGTGGGCAGGGCGCGAGCGATGGCCTTGGCAAAGTCTTCAAAATCAGTCAAATGCGTCGTGGCGATGCTGTGCACGATTTGCCAATCAATTTGGTCATAACTATGCACAGCCAGATTGCGAAAGCCAACGGCTTTGCGCATGTTTTCCCCTTGCTGGGTGGAAATCACAGCCTGCGCAGCAAGCGCTTCAAACGCTTGCCCCATGGTTTGTGGAATCGCTTGCTCGCTGCTGGCGAGAATATGCAGCGCGATATCTGTGCAAAGCTGAATCGCGCGGCTGAGATTGAGCACGACCACATCTTGCGCATCGATATCCGCGCTGAGTGCTACATGCGTGGCAGGGCATCGCGTTTGTACGCGCACGAGGCAGCGGCGCAGGGATTCGAGTTTCTGCGAAATCAGGCTTGAATCCATGCCTGCCTCCGCTGCGCCAAGCTGCGCTGAATCAGCGGCAGAAAATCGTTTCGCTCAATCACATTGCGATATGCCAGTTGCGCCATCATGTCTGTGCTGCCTTTAATTTGTTGGCCTTGCAAAATTTGGCCCAGCAAGGGCTGGCCTGCGCTATGCAAATCCACCAGATCAACAGGGCGGCCAGAGAGCAGGGCAATCGCACCTATCAGCTCGGCTTTGCGCACTGCGCTCAATGGCTGGTTTGCCAACACGGCCACATCCACATCGCTTTCAGGTTGCAAACGATTCAATGCCGCCGAGCCAAAGAGTATGGCTAGGCCGATGTCTGTTTGGCGTTCGAGAAAATCGATGAGTTCGCGCTTCATGGGTCGATGATAAGCCGATAGGGTTTAAACGCCTTGCTTCAAGCTAGCTTCAATGAATTCATCCAAATCCCCATCCAGCACCTTTTGCGTGGCAGAGATTTCTACGCCGGTGCGCAGATCTTTGATTCGGCTGTTGTCTAACACGTAGCTGCGGATTTGGTGGCCCCAGCCGACATCGGTTTTGGTGTCTTCGAGCTTTTGTTGTTCTTCCAAGCGTTTACGCATTTCAAAATCATATAGGCGCGAGCGCAGGCGCTTCCAGGCCACATCTTTATTGCTGTGTTGGCTGCGGCCATCTTGGCAGGTAACGACGATGTTGGTGGGGATGTGCGTGAGGCGCACAGCGGAATCTGTTTTGTTGATGTGCTGGCCGCCTGCACCGCTGGCACGATAAGTATCGGTGCGCACATCGGCGGGGTTGATGTCGATCACGATGGTGTCGTCAACCTCGGGATAGACGAAGACGCTGGCGAAGCTGGTGTGGCGGCCGCCCGATGAGTCAAATGGCGATTTGCGAACCAAGCGATGCACACCGGTTTCGGTGCGCAGCAAGCCAAAGGCGTAATCGCCTTCGATCTTGATGCTGGCCGAGCGAATGCCCGCCACGTCGCCTGGCGTTTCTTCGTCAATGCTGGCTTTGAAACCTTTGCGCTCGGCATAGCGCAGGTATTGGCGCAGCAGCATGCTCGCCCAATCGCAGGCTTCGGTGCCGCCGGCACCGGCTTGAATGTCGAGGAAGGCATGGTTCGGATCAGCGGGTTGATTGAACATGCGCTTGAATTCAAGATCTTTGACGATAGCTTCTAAGCGGGCGGCATCTTCAGAGATGGTTTGCAAGCTAGCCATATCGGCATCTTCTTTGCTCATCTCGAAGAGCTCGGTGTTGTCAGCCAAATCACGGTCCAGCGTGGTGAGGTTGTTCACCACGTTTTCTAGCTGGCGCTTCTCTTTGCCCAACTCTTGGGCTTTCTTCGGATCATTCCAAACGCTGGGGTCTTCCAACGCGGCGTTGACTTCCTCTAATCGATGACTCTTTTTCTCGTAGTCAAAGATACCCCCGAAGATCGAGGGTATCGTTGACTTCCTCTAATCGATGACTCTTTTTCTCGTAGTCAAAGATACCCTCGAT
>JANMDE010000067.1:0-3355 GCA_031376105.1 Variovorax sp.
TTTCCAGAATGGGCGCAGGGTCGGTTTTGAGGGCACGGCACACACTCGATGCCAACGCGCGCACAAAGACCGCATCCGGCAGCTCGTCGAGTCGATCTGCCTCCAGCGCTTCCAGTTTTTTGACAGGCACTTTGAGCGAAACCGCCAGCGCCGCCACATGCAGGCCTTTGGCCTCCCGTGCCTCGCGTAACAATCGGCCCGCCGTCTTAGAATCGTCCAAAGCCGCTTGAGCCGAATCCGCAAAACGGATCGGCAACTCCTCTTCACTCATCAAACGCTCCTCTGTCCAACGACGACAATTCTTTTGACTGTGGGTAACGGCGACGCAGCTGGGTGGTGAGCTGCTGAACAGCCTCCGAGTTATTGAGCTTGCGCTCGACTTTGATGCCCAGCCAAAGCGTCTCGGAATTCGCTAAATCAGTATTATTGATCCGGCGAATATAAAACTGAGCGCGCTCTAATTCATTGCGCAAAAACAGCAAATTCGACAGGTTGTAGCCCGAAATCGGGTTGGTCGCATCCAGCTCATAGCTGCGCGCAAAGCTGCGCTCGGCCACATCGCGCCTGCCAGCTGCCAGCTCACACAGGCCACGGGTCATGTAGGTTTTGGATTGCCCGCTGTAGAGAGGAATCGCATTGGCTTGGGTAAACATCGCAATCGATTCATCGTAACGACGTTGCTGACACATCATCCAAGCATAGTTGTGCATGGCATCAGCATCGCGCGAATTGAGCTGCAAAGCGCGACGAAAGCTGTCTTCGGCCTGGCGCATATCGCCCAAGCGCATGTAAATCAAACCGCGCAGATTGAAGGCTTCGCCGTAGTTGGGGTCAGCTAGCAACGATAGCTTGAGCTCATCCAGGGCGACCGTGGTCTTGCCTTCGCCGAAATAACCCGTGGCCAGCTCTAAGCGCGTGCGGGCGCGCTTGCGAAATTCAGGCTCATCCGATGCGGTGACGATGTTGTCCACCGGATTTTTACCGTCAGATCCAGCGCCGGGTGCAGCGCAACCGCCCAGCATCCAAGTCGCTGCTACCAACATCAGCAAAGCCGTAGCCCTGACGTTGATCCGCTTCAAATTAAACAAACCCATCGTCGTCTCCAATCGTCTCCTGAGCTTGGCCGCCATGGGGCGCGTCAAGCAACTTGCTTTTGCATCATCACCACACGCCGCTGCGCCATTCGCTCGGAGGCGGCGGTGCGGTCTTGCACGTCGCCCGCGAGCTGGCCGCAGGCGGCATCAATATCATCGCCGCGCGTTTTGCGCACGGTGGTGACGATGCCCGCATCATGCAGGATTTTCGCAAATTCTGCTACAACTTTTGGAGCAGAACACACCAACCCACTTTGGGGGAAAGGGTTAAACGGAATCAAATTGAATTTCACTGGCAATTTGACACTTTTGACCAAAGCAGCAAGCTGCATGGCTTGGCTGGGCGAATCATTCACGCCAGCGAGCATGCAGTATTCCATGGTGATGAAATCACGCGGTGCGGCTTGCAAATAGCGTTCGCAGGCGGCGAGCAGCTCTTGCAGCGGATATTTTTTGTTGAGTGGCACGAGATCATCGCGCAAAGCATCCGTGGGCGCATGCAAACTCACAGCCAGCGCCACCGGGCAATCTTGCGCGAGTTTGTCGATCATAGGCACCACGCCTGAGGTGGACACCGTCACGCGTCGGCGCGAGAGGCCGTAACCATGGTCAGAGAGCATGGTGCGCAGCGCGGGCACCAAGGCTGAATAGTTTTGCAGCGGCTCGCCCATGCCCATCATCACCACGTTGGAAATCACGCGATCTTCAGTGCCCTTTACCTTGCGAATCGTGTGCTCGGCAAACCAGAGCTGTGCAATGATCTCGCCAGTGGTCAGGTTGCGGGAAAAGCCTTGATGCCCCGTGGAGCAAAAGCGGCAGCCTACAGCGCAGCCAGCCTGCGAAGAAATGCAAAGCGTGTTGCGGTCTTGCTCTGGAATAAATACGGCCTCGACCGCATCGCCGTGGCCGACGTCAAACAGCCATTTGATCGTGCCATCGCTCGATTTTTGCTCGGTGAGCACTTTGAGCGGAGAAACGTGTGCAATACCAGCGAGTTTGTCACGCAAGGATTTGGCAAGATCGCTCATCTGGGTGAAATCAGAGGCGCCTTTTTGATGAATCCAGCGATAGAGCTGCTTCGCGCGGAAGGCTTTTTCACCCAGCCCTTCGCAAAAAACGGTCAACCCGTCGAGATCGTAATCAAGCAGGTTGACCGTCATATTTCTGGGTCTTTTCAGTGCCTAGCCGTTATAGATCCTGCATAGTATGCTATGAATTCAGGAGTTAAACGGGATCATGCAAAGATCAGCGTGAATAGACATTCATGCCGGGGAAGAAGAAGCTGATTTCCACAGCTGCTGTCTCAGGGGCATCAGAGCCGTGCACGGCGTTGGCATCAATGCTGTCTGCAAAATCAGCGCGGATGGTGCCAGCGGCGGCTTTCTTCGGGTCGGTTGCGCCCATCAGGTCACGGTTTTTCAGGATCGCGCCTTCGCCTTCGAGGGCTTGGATCATCACCGGGCCAGAGATCATGAAAGTCACCAGATCGTTGAAGAAAGGACGCGCTTTGTGCACGCCATAAAACTGCTCAGCTTCGCCGCGTGAGAGGTGAACCATCTTGGCTGCGATCACTTTCAAGCCAGCAGCTTCAAAGCGGGCGTAGATCTGACCGATCACGTTTTTTGCAACTGCGTCGGGCTTGATGATGGAGAGGGTGCGCTCAATGGCCATGGTCTACTTTCAGGGAAAATTCAAAGGGAAATTGGGAGCCAAAACATCGGGGAAACCCGAATTTCAGCAAAGCCTCTGATTTTAGCCCAGATTGGTGACAACACGGCTACGCAGCGCACGCTGGCTTAGACTGCACTCACGATATCCGTCAAAGCAAAATCTTCGCCTTTGTAGAGCAGCGGAATGCCACGCGATTTGGCCAGCGCGTAGCTGAATAAATCGCCAAAATTGAGTTGCGCTTTGTGTCCGTTGCCTTTGCCGTAGATCAGGAAAGCCTCTGTCGCTACATCAATTTGCTCTTGGTCAGGGCAGACCATTTCAATTGGAAAATCTTTGAAGAGCTGATTCAATTCGTCCAACCCGGCATTTGCTTTGCGCTTGTGGATAACGATACGAGCTTCCAGCAAGCTCGCTGTGCTCATCATCACTTGTCGGGCTTGAGCCATCCGTCTCACTAAAACCTCCATGCCCTCCTCTCGAAGGACAATGGCCATCAACACAGAAGTGTCAACCGCAATTTCATTCACTCGGGCCAGTGGCCAAGATGTCGCCTGCGCATTCATATCGGCAAACCATTCTCATCCCACTCC
>JANMDE010000068.1:0-2306 GCA_031376105.1 Variovorax sp.
TGGCTCCATGTCCTCCGGCGGGGATTCACTTTACCTTCTCCGGTTACTCCCCTTACCCGCCTCCCCCCCTTTACTTACGCCAGACGCAAAGCCGCATCACACGGGCATGGGTTCTGGTGGCGCCATCCGCCCCGACCGCTCTGGCGGGCGTTTGACCGAAGCGAAGAAGCTGCGCAAAGGTTTGTTCAAGCTTTTATTACCGCCGCAATAGAAGCCGGGGCTGAAACAATCCAGCCTTCGAGCGGGTCAAACTTGGGCAAACCGTGGTTTTTCTTGCCCGCTAGGTGCTGTGCATAGCCCCAAGTCGCTTGCAGCATGCACATCGCTGCATCTAAGCTGTCGCCGCTGGCATCGTCAATCAGTTGTTCGCGCTGCGCATTGGAGAGCTTCAAACGAATTTTTAGGCGCGTTTGCCCCGTTTCTAGCGCCGTCAAAATATCTTTTCTGGCAATCAAGCGCTCAGGCGTTTGTTTGAGCTTATCGTCGCTTTTGTAACTGCGCGCGCCAATAATCTCGCGCGCCAGCATGCCGGGATAGGCTTCCAGCGCCACTTTGCTGGGGTCACCTGGCTGCAGCCCCGGAAAATGGCACCCTGCTTGGATCAAGCGCGGCACGCCTGCATGCAGCATATAAGCCACCGGCGGGTTGACCCACTTCATGCTCGGGCTGCTGCCCGCAGGCAAATCAGCGGCGCGGTGCGCAAACTTTCCACCCACCGGCCGCGTATCGCAAAAGGCCTTGAAGGTGGCGCGAATCTCCTCCCGAGAGAGGCTGGCGTAATGCTGCATGCAGGCCAGCCAATCGGTGGGCCAATGCAAAGTCTCGACCAACTCGCGCGGCAAACCAAAGGGTAAATCAAAGCCGCCCACCCATGCCGCGTCTAGCTGCAGCCAAGTGCTCCAATCGTCAAGCGTATCAAAACGCTCTATTTTTGATAGCACACAAGGTATATTCTGTAAGGGCGAATGGCCTGTTTTGTTCAAAATGTCTTCAGAAACAGCCACCGCGATAGGCTTACGCCCGGAAGGACTGGAAGAAAAATCACAACCGATGATCTGCATGGCGCTCTCGAATGAATTCAACCCAAAGCCAGCGCCATCACGCCCGCTGCAATACAGCAAGCGCCCAAAATTCGAAGGCCGCGATCACTCTCGCCGAGCAACTGCCCGCCAATCAACGCGGCAAACAACATACTCACCTCCCGAGCGGGCGCCACATGGCTCACCGGCGCGATCTTCGCTGCGTACAGCACGAGCACATAAGCCACTGGGCTGAGCAGCGCCACGACAAACGCATATTTCCATTGCAGCTTCCATAAGCGCTTGGCCTCGGGCACATTGCGCAGCACAGGGACAACGGCATAACCCATGCGAAGCATGTTGCACCAATAGTCAAACAAAATGGGCGAGATCAGTAGCACTTTGACTGCCCATGCATCGAGAATTGTGTAAGTCGCAATCAAAGCACCTGTAAACACCCCCCAGAGCACGCCCGCCTTGATGCGATCGCGGCTCGAAGGATCATGCGCAGCCCGAAATAGCGCCGGACCCCCCGCAATCAAAAACACCCCAGCCACCACGCCGACAATTCCGAGCACGCCATAAGCTGAAATCTGCTCACCAAACACAAGCACCGCTACACCGGAAGACAGCAGTGGACCGCTGCCCCGCGCCACCGGATACACCACTGTTAGATCGCTTTTGCGATACCCCGTGAGCAGGCAAATAAAGTACAGCCAATGCACCAAGCTGCTGATCGCCATCGCAGTCCATTCGCGCCAAGTCCAGGTCGGTACCACGTCCCAGCCCCACCAAATACAAAAAGGCGACCAAATTATGGCCATCAAAATGCACGAGAAAAATGTGAAGCGCGCGTCGCCGCCAGCTTTCTTGGCAGCTACGTTCCACAGCGCATGCAGCAGCGCGCCCAGCAAGACCAGAAACAGCGCGGCAAGAGGCAAGGCGATTGCGGGGCTTTATGCCCGGCCGATGATGGAGGCCGTGGCCATCAATTCTTCGAGCAAAGCCAGCGAAACCTTTCCACTCACGGAGTACGGATCCAGTTCGGGGCTTTCAGAATACTTGAGCACGATCGAGGTGTTGAGCTTAGCCAGGTTGACCTGACCCATCGTCCAACCGCCAAAACGGCGCTCTGTGATTTCTTCAAAATCAAGCAACACAACATCTTTGTGGCGCTTGTCTTTGCAAATATGGTTGTACAACTCGCTCACTTGGCCTCTGCCGCCTTCGATGGCTTGCAAGAAGATACCTGCGCCGTAGCACAGGATGCCGGTGATGCCTAAAGCG
>JANMDE010000088.1:0-7302 GCA_031376105.1 Variovorax sp.
CCACGCAAGATTTACCCGGCGAGCGCTCGCTCTCCAACAGCGCCGCCAGCCTGCGCTACAACGCGAATGATTTGCACCGATTGGATTCGCCCAGGAATAGCGCAATACGGCAGCTCGACAGATTTCCCCGAACACGACATCGTGCATTGGGATTTGCAACCCGCGATGACGCTGTCTTCAAAGATCATCGCATGCCAAGATTTAGCGGTTGGCGACAGCGTGGGCTATGGTTCAGCTTACCTGGCTCAAGCAGCCATGCGCATCGGCATCGTCGCCTGTGGCTATGCCGACGGCTATCCGCGCATCGCCAAAGGCACGCTTGAGCAAGGCACGCCCGTGCTCGTAAACGGCCAGCGCACCCGAACCGTGGGCCGCGTGAGTATGGACATGATCACCGTGGATTTATCCGGTTTGCCGCAAGCCGGCATCGGCAGCGAAGTTACGCTCTGGGGGCGCTCGTCCACAGGGGCGGTGCTGTCGATTGACGACGTGGCGGCTTGTGCACAGACGGTGGGTTATGAGTTGATGTGCGCCCTCGCGCCGCGAGTGCCTGTGATAGTGGATTAAAAAGTGGACTGAGGGGTGGACTGACGGTTTAAGGATCAGTCCAGATAAGCCACCAGTTTGTCGGCGAGCACTTTTGCCACCTCATCCCAAGTTGTTTTCACCCCACAAAACGCCATGTCCACCGTGCGCAGACCCGCGTAGCCGCAGGGGTTGATGCTTCCAAAAGGCGAAAGATCCATCGCCACATTCAACGCCACGCCGTGATACGTGAAATGACGGCTCACTTTGATGCCTAAAGCGGCAATTTTGCCAATATCGGTACGCGTTGTCAGCTCGCTTTCCATTAGCGGCAAACCATCTGCGCCCGACAGTCGCGCATGCGAAGCCGGTTCATCCAGCCGCACATAAATCCCCGGTGCACCGCGCACACGATGTCCGGTGATACCAAAAGCGGCCAGCGTGCGGATCACCGCTTCTTCAATGCGATGCACATATTCCTTGACGAAATAGCCCCGCGCCTTCAAATCAATCATCGGATACGCCACCACCTGCCCCGGCCCGTGATACGTCACCTGCCCGCCCCGGTTGGTCTGCACCACAGGAATATCACCCGTCACCAAAACATGCTCCGCCTTACCCGCCAAGCCCTGCGTAAAGACTGACGGGTGCTCACAAATCCATAGCGCGTCATGTAGATTCTGTAGGGGCAAGTGGCTGTTTTTGCTTAAAGAGTCGCTATCCACGCCTTGCTCACGCACACGCGCAGCCGTGAAAGCATGCATGGCTTCGTAAGTGGGCGCATAGGGGACGAGACCCTTGAATTCGGCTTGCATGTGGCTTAGTGCAAATTGATTGAACCAGTCTTTTTCAAACTGTCGACTTTGGCACAGAGAGCTGGTGGCTGCATCCTGCGCGTCTTGTGGGCAGGATTTACGAATCAAAAACAACATCCGTAAAACCTGTTCTCACTTGATGATACAGGTGTGGGAACAACATTCGGCTTCATACCGTGAGACTGCAAAGCGCAGGTCGCGGCCTTTTCTTGGCATCATGACTGCCATGCCGCGACTCATCCAGCACGTCCACGGCCTCGGCAAGCAGCAGACTACGACTTTGCGCACCAAACAACACCCGATCGCCCGATTCATCGACAAAATAATGTGTCGTTGGTTTGGGCATCGCTGTAGGGTGGCTCAAAACGGCCATTTCTTGTTTCACGCGCTCAGTAAGTCACACATGATTTGCGCTACTGGTGATTTTTGCGAGTAACACCGCAAATTCAATAGAAAAACACCTCACCAAGCATCATGTATTCATGCATCAACGATCGGCCGCCTTGCGGAATTTATCCATGCGTTCTTCGTCCAGTGGGTGGCTGGAGATGATGGAAAAGCCCAGCGGGGTCTTTTTGGTTTTGGGAGGCGCATCCGCTTTGTCTGCGGGGGGCTCTGGCTTGGGCTCAGCAGATGGCGGCACATCGTTGCCGTCTTTGTCTTTCTTGGGTGGCCGGTAGCTGCGTGCAGCTTCGAAGAATTTGACCATGACCAGCGGCGAGATTCCCGCAGCTCGCATGTAGGCGATGGAATCGTCGTCAGCTTCGCGTTCGTGGGCGCGGCTGTAGGCCATGCTGCCTAGGATCAGCGGCGCGGCGGTGATCAGGCTGCCGTAATCACCAAACGCAATCGAGAGCACACCTTGCATCACGCCCACCTGCACCAGCTGGCGCATACCGTGGCGGCGGGTGATGTGGCCGAGCTCGTGGCCGAGCACGCCCAAGACCACTTCATCGTCTTTCACCAATGCAACCAACTCATCCGTCATCACCATGAAGCCGCCGGGAAGGGCGAAAGCGTTGGGGCCGATTTCTGAGGCCCGGAATTCGAGCGTGATCTGCGGCGTGTTTGCGGGATACTGCGCTTTCACGCCTTTCAGAAACCGCTCGCGGATACGCTGCTGGGCTTCGACTGGCAATTTGCTAGGCCTCATCCAGCGGCCATCAATCTGCCGCAGAGCATTGCGACCAATAGATTCATCAATCGTTGGCGGTACCAGCGCCGTAATACCACGCGCGGCCACGGGCAGCCCCCATGTGTAAATGCACGCAATCAAGGCGATCAGCAACGCAAAAGCTCCCGCCACGCCACGCCAGCTTTGCTGCACCCGATCAACCAACGAATACGCGCCCGCGTTGCGCGGCAATTGCTTGTGCACCCACGCATCAAATGCCGCGATACTGGCACCGGACGGCAGATGAAGCTGCGCGTCTTGCCAAGCATCTGGCGCTTTGTCGGTGAACGTGATGATGCGCGCGCCGCGCTCGGTGACTTCTGGCCAGATGAGCAGTTTTTGGATGCTTGGAAGGGGAACTCTTAGAAGTATTTCGCTAGTTTGCCCTTTTAAGATATACATAGTGTGCTCATTTATTTGTAGCATAACAGACTGCGCTTGCGCACTGCGTCCATCGTACAAATCTAAACTGAGCATCGGGCCAGACATGCTTCACATCCCCACGTCAAAGCCGAAGATATCCGCAGCCATGTCGCCTGCCGCATCGTTTTCTCGCGCACGCGCTGCACTGGTCAGCGTATCCAGCGACAGACGGGTCTTGAGCGACACGGCTTGGAGCTGCATGCGTTTGGTGGCGATCACGGCGAACGGCCAATACAAACCCAAACTCATCGCAATCAGCAGGTAATTTTTAAACTGCAAGCTCATAAATTTGCCTACAGCCAGATCGCTTTTAAAGCGGAAATGGCGATTGCCTGTGCGCGACCAGATCAGATTTTGCATCTTGGCGGTGAAGTAGGCGCGCGGAGCAATGTTGATGGCAACGATGAAGACGAAAAACAATGGGATAAGCAAACCGACCATCATGCCCAAATTGCGAGACCATGAGCGCGTGCTGCCCACTGTGCTGGGCATGAGAATAAAGGCTGCCGCCGCAAAAAGCGCAACGATCAGCAACACGATCAACAGCGTCAGGCCAAACACCTTGTAGGTTGCACCCACCCCGCTGCGGTATTGCGTTTGCAGCGGGCCCCAAGCGTAATGGTTGTGTTGATAGCGCTTTAACCGCCAGAAGAAATAGGGAATGGCTATGGCGGCGGCCAGCCCATACAAGCCCAGCAACGTGCCGCTCAGCGGCATTGCCGCCGACTTACCCTGCGGCGCTGCTCCGGAAAACGCCAATATCACACCTGGCAACAGAAACAAGGCCAGCGGCGGCACAATGCACCAATAGGCTTCCTTCAAATCTTGCGCCACAAAACGCATGCGCATGCCTCGCCAACTCGTATTGGCCAAGCGAAAACGCATGGATGCGCGGAACAGCATCGGCCCCAGCGCCATGAAACTCAAAATAGCGATCAATCCCGCCACCGCCGAAAAATCCACAGCGACTGAATAAATCATGAAAAACACGCCCACGATGAGCGAACCGCGCAGCATCTTCTTGGCCTCGCCATGAAATTCAAGCGCATGACCGTCAATGTGCGTGTTGTTGTAGAAATATTTAAGCTTACGCACCTTGGCCCATGGGTAATAAATACCGAAGGTGATCAAGATCAGTAGCAAGTTCACGATCCAGATACGGAAATATTCTGCGCCTGTGCCCGTGAATTCCAAGTCGGTTGATTCCACCTTGTCATTGGGGCTGGGCAAGAGCGTGCCGCGGGCCGGCGCTTCGCCAAGCGAGGCGATGGGGATGGGTTTGCTCACACTGCTATTGTTGCTGATCACGGTATCTCCTGCTTCTTGGGTGATCTGTTATCTGGGTTGGCGTGAATTATGGCGGGATGCAGCGATGTGCCGGTATGCAACAGCGCCCCTTTGGCATCGCCTAAAATAAGTCTTGCACAACAAACGAGAATTCCCATGAAATTGATAGGCGCAGTCACGAGTCCGTATGTTCGCAAGGTGCGCATCGTCATGGCCGAGAAAAAGCTCGATTACGCTTTTGCCCTTGAAGACGTTTGGTCGACCAGCACCCAGATTCAAGAAGCCAACCCACTGGGCAAAGTGCCTTGTTTGGTGATGGAAGGCGGGGAAGCGCTGTTTGATTCGCGCGTGATTGTGGAGTATCTCGATACGCTCTCGCCAGTTGGCAAGCTGATTCCCACCATGGGGCGCGAAAAGGCCGAAGTGAAAACCTGGGAAGCGCTGGCCGATGGTTTATGTGATGCAGCGATTCTTGCGCGTCTGGAAGCGACGTGGGCTGGCCGCTCGGAGGCGCAACGCTCGCAGGCTTGGATAGACCGTCAAACGGCCAAAATCACCGCCAGCTTGAAAGCCATGAGCCAAGGCTTGGGCGAGCGCGCTTTCTGCGCTGGCACGCATTTCAGCTTGGCTGACGTGGCCGTGGGTTGCGCTTTAGGTTATTTAGATTTCCGATTTGCGCACATCAATTGGCGCGCTGATCACGCTAATTTAACCAAGCTCAGTGAGAAGCTGGCCACGCGGCAAAGCTTCGTTGACTCTCAGCCTGCTTGACCTTGTTGCAGCGCGCCTAAGCTGCGCATGAGTTATTAAGATCGCATCAAACTGTCAATAAAAACAGTATGATGCGGTATGGCTAAAGACAAAACCCTCTTCTCTTGCACCGAATGTGGCGGCACATCGCCCAAATGGCTGGGGAAATGCCCCAGTTGCCAAGCTTGGAACACGCTGATTGAAAGCGTGGCTGAAGTTGCTGGCACAGGGAAAAACCGTTTTGCATCTCCGCTGTCACTGACGGGCAGCTCGCCTGTGCAGGCGCTTGGCGACATTGACGCCACAGATATTGATCGCACGCCGACTGGGCATGAAGAGCTTGACCGCGTCTTGGGCGGCGGCATCGTCGAAGGCGGCGTGGTGTTGATCGGTGGCGATCCGGGTATTGGCAAATCAACCCTGCTCTTACAAGCACTGGATTCGCTGCAAAGATCGTTTGACGGGCGCTTGAGCGCAGCTGGCCTCGGCGTAGGCGCAGAAGCCGCCTCTGTCAGCCACGTGTCTCGCCCAGCGAGTCCGCAGAAGGGTTGCTTGTATGTGACCGGTGAAGAAAGTGCAGCGCAGGTCGCACTGCGGGCGCGTCGGCTGGGATTAGAGGGCAGCCGCGTGCAAGTGCAAGCGGAAACACAACTGGAAAAAATCATCTCGACACTGTCTCAGCTGCAGCCGCAGATCGCTGTGATCGATTCGATCCAAACGGTTTATTCAGAGCAACTCACCAGTGCGCCGGGTTCGGTGGCGCAGGTGCGCGAATGCGCTGCCCACCTCACACGCTTTGCAAAGAGCAGCGGCACCGCGATTGTCTTGGTCGGGCATGTGACGAAAGAAGGCGCGCTGGCTGGACCGCGCGTGCTGGAGCACATGGTTGACACCGTTTTGTATTTTGAAGGCGACACGCACTCAAGTTACCGTTTGGTTCGCGCCATCAAGAATCGCTTTGGCGCGGTCAATGAAATCGGTGTGTTTGCCATGACGCAGCAGGGCTTGAAAGGTGTGAGCAATCCGAGTGCGATTTTTCTCTCACAACACAGCGAGCCCGTACCAGGCAGTTGTGTGCTCGTCACGCTGGAAGGCACGCGCCCGATGCTGGTGGAAATTCAGGCGCTGGTGGATGGCGGCGGGCCGTCGCCGCGCCGCCTCTCCGTGGGTTTAGACCGCGATCGTCTGGCCATGCTGCTGGCCGTTTTGCACCGCCATGCAGGCATTGCTTGTGCTGATCAAGATGTGTTCGTCAACGCTGTGGGCGGCGTGCGCATCAGCGAGCCCGCAGCCGATTTGGCGGTGATGCTGAGCATCACCAGCAGCCTGCGCGGCAAGCCGCTGCCCAAAGGCTTCATCGCATTCGGCGAAGTGGGCCTGGCGGGTGAGGTGCGCCCTGCGCCGCGCGGTCAAGAGCGCTTGAAGGAAGCGGTCAAACTGGGTTTTTCTACCGCCATCATTCCGAAAGCCAACGCCCCAAAAAAATCACAAATGAAAGATTTTGAAGGCCTGACGATTCATGCCGTGGAACGCGTAGAGCAGGCGATCGAGTTGATGCGGGAATTGCAACGCAGTTGACGGCCTCTATCAAGCAGATGTTGGCGCGAACCGCTTAGCGTAGCGCCATAAAAAAACCGGGCCAAGACCCGGTTTTTTCTGTGCATCCCTTGTACGAGATGCAAAACGCTGCATTACTGCAACTTGATTTCTACGTCCACGCCAGCAGGCAGGTCGAGCTTCATCAGAGCGTCCACAGTTTTATCCGTGGGATCAATGATGTCCATCAGGCGCTGGTGTGTGCGGATTTCAAACTGGTCGCGGCTCGTCTTGTTGACGTGAGGCGAACGCAAGATGTCGAAACGCTTCATGCGGGTTGGCAAAGGCACAGGGCCTTTGACAATCGCGCCAGTGCGCTTAGCGGTATCCACAATCTCAGCGGCCGATTGGTCGATCAGTTTGTAGTCGAATGCCTTGAGGCGAATACGAATTTTTTGCTTGGTAGCCATGTTGTTGCTCCTTGCTTACTTAGCAATCTTCGCCACCACGCCAGAGCCGACCGTGCGGCCACCCTCGCGAATAGCAAAACGCAGACCTTCTTCCATCGCGATCGGGTTGATCAACTTGACGCTGATCGACACGTTATCGCCTGGCATAACCATCTCTTTGCCTTCTGGCAACTCAATCGCACCCGTCACGTCCGTCGTGCGGAAGTAGAACTGAGGGCGATAGTTGTTGAAGAAAGGTGTGTGGCGGCCGCCTTCGTCTTTGGAGAGTACATAGACTTCGCCAGAGAATTCGGTGTGGGGCTTGATGGTGCCGGGCTTGCAC
>JANMDE010000097.1:0-4977 GCA_031376105.1 Variovorax sp.
CTCGCTTGGGCAGCGGATGCCCAAGAAATGGATTTTGAGCTTCATTTACATCGCTCGCGCGGTGGCGATTTCCGTGTTTCTCATCGCCCCGCTCACGCCTTGGAGCGTGTACATCTTTGCCAGCGTGATGGGGCTGCTTTGGCTCTCGACCGTGCCACCCACTAACGCAACCGTTGCGCAAATATTTGGCGTGGCGCATCTTTCGATGCTGGGCGGCTTCGTGTTCTTCAGCCACCAAATCGGCAGTTTCATGGGGGTGTGGCTGGGCGGCTTGTTGTATGACAAAACGGGCAGCTACGACATCGTATGGTACATCTCAATCGCACTCGGTATCTTCGCCGCCTTGGTGAATCTCCCGGTGCGCGAGGCGGCGATTGAGCGCCCCACTTCTGGCAAACTGCAAACTGCTTGAATTTTTTTAACGCCATGAGCAAACCCACCAAACTCCTCGCCTACAGCGCCGCCGTGCTGGCCTGCATGCTGGTGTTTATGCTCTACATTCGGCCAGAGTTCATGGTGACGCTGGCGGGGCAAGTTTGGGCTTGTTTTTAAAATTTATTCAGTAAAATCGGTCTCTTCCCCTTATATTACCTAGATAGTATGCTATGAAAATAATAGTGATTACGGGCGCTTCCGAGGGCATTGGCGCTGAAATGGCGCTGCAACTGGCGGCTTCTCACAAAGCCGGATTGGGATTGGTTTTGGCGGCTCGCAAGCTGGATACGCTGCAAGCTGTGGCCGCGCAATGCGAAGCTTTTGGCGCCAAGACGCTTTGCGTGCGCACGGATGTGGGGGTGCGTGAGGATTGCACCGCCTTGATGGCTGAAACCATCGCAACATTTGGCCGAATTGACGCGCTGATCAACAACGCGGGCATTTCTGCGCAGGCTTTGTTTGAGGAAGTGCCCTCCAACAAGCTCGGTTGGTATGAAGACGTGATGCGCGTGAATTTGTGGGGCAGTGTGTGGTGTACGCATGCAGCGCTGCCGCAGCTCATCGCGGCCAAGGGCTGCATCGTGGCGGTCAGTTCACTGGCGGGTATCGTGGGCGTGCCGGGGCGCACGGCCTATTCGGCGAGCAAATTCGCCATGGTGGGCTTTTTTGAGGCATTGCGCGCTGAAATGAGGGCGCATGGCGTGAGCGTGACGACGGCGTATCCCGGCGTGGTGCTGACCCAGATTCGCCAGCATGGTTTGAATGCCCAAGGCCAAGCGCTGGGCAGCAGCGGGTTGAAGGAAGATGGCGCGATGACGGTGCAAGAATGCGCCCGGCTGATCATTGAAGGGATGAATCGGCGCGAGCGCGAGGTCGTGATGACAGGCAAAGGCAAGCTGGGGCGCTGGCTCAAGCTGATCGCGCCTTCTCTTGTGGAGAAAATGGCTTTGAATGCGGTGAAAAACGAGTTTCAGCCCAAGTAAACGGCATTAACCTCATCACCCGTGACTTCAGCCAGATTGACTTCAACCCCATTGCCATTCGCCACACCGACATGAGCGCCGATTTAAAGATGCACGGCCAAGAAAGCGTCTCGCCTTGGGTGGCGCGTTGGTCGCATCTCGTGCAGCAGAATGTGGCGCATGGCCGCGTGCTGGATGTGGCGGGCGGCGCTGGGCGGCATAGCTTTCATTTTTTAGAGCAAAATCATCCTGTCACCCTTATAGATATTGCACAGTTAGCTATTGAAAGCATAGCATATCGACTCACGCCTGAGCAGCGCAGCCGCTGCGAACTCATCCAAGCAGACATTGAAAACGGCCCTTGGCCACTACCTGGCGAGCGCTTTGCGGGCGTGATCGTGACGAATTATCTTTGGCGGCCCTTGTTTCCCACGCTGCTGCAAAGCGTGGCTGAAGGCGGTGTGTTGATTTACGAAACCTTCTCTGCTGGCAACGAGACCGTAGGCAAGCCCTCTCGCCCTGATTTTTTGCTGCGCACAGGCGAATTGCTGCAAATTTGCGTGGGCGCAGGTTTGCATGTGATTGCCTATGAAGACGGTTTTCTGGCATCGCCAGCACGCTTTGTGCAGCGTGTCGTGGCGTCTGTGCCAACGCGGCTCGCCTCACCCAATACCGCCCCCCTGCGCTTTCCTTTGGTTTGAGGCCTCGCAGTATTTGAATTGAGAAGCCACTGGTCTCAGACCTGCTGAACTCTGGCACACATTCTGCTACATGGAGTCAATCGTGGTACATCCACCCATTGAGAACACATCATGGTGAATGACAGGTCTCGTAGCGCACAACTGTGGTGGTTTTTATCGAGCTTATGCCTTATTCCGTGCGCAACGCTTGCACAGAGTGCCCCGGCTGCGCCCCCCGCACCGACATCGCCCAGCATGGTGGCAGCCAGCACGATCAATGGTGCAGACACCGCTTGGATGCTGGTCAGCACAGCTTTGGTGCTGCTGATGACCTTGCCCGGCATCGCCCTTTTTTATGGCGGCATGGTGCGAAAAAAGAATGTGATTAACACGATGGCTTGCGTGGTGGTGATCACGGCACTGGTGAGCATGCTGTGGTTCTTGCTGGGCTATTCGCTGGCCTTTACGCCCGGCAGCCCGTGGCTAGGTGGTCTGTCTCGCGCTTGGTTTGAAGGCTTTGACATCAACAAAGCGGCCAACACGGTGGCTGTGAGCCATATCGCGCCCAACGTGCCGGAGTCGGTGTATGCCATGTTTCAACTCACGTTTGCCATCATCACGGCGGCGCTGATCGTGGGCGCATTGGTGGAGCGGGTGCGTTTTTCGGGCTTGCTGATATTTATCAGCTTGTGGACGATTTTGGTCTATGCGCCGATAGCACACTGGGTCTGGGAGCCGGGTGGCTGGCTGGCGCAGATGGGCGTGTTGGATTTTGCGGGCGGTGCCGTGGTGCATATCAACGCGGGGACATCGGCTTTGGTGGCAGCTTATGCGGTGGGTTACCGCCAAGGCTATGGGCGCGAGCCGCTGCTGCCCTTCAATCTGGGGCTCACCATGGCAGGCGCAGGCTTGCTCTGGGTAGGCTGGTTTGGCTTCAATGCGGGCTCGGCGGTCGCCTCCGATGGCCGCGCCGGGCTGGCCATGTTAGTCACGCACATCGCAGCGTCGGCTGGCGTGGTGGGTTGGCTGGTGGCTGAATGGATAGTGCGCGGCAAGCCCACGCTTCTAGGCCTGTGCTCAGGGATCGTGGCCGGCCTGGTGGCCATCACGCCCGCCAGCGGATTCGTGGGCCCCAAGGGTGCCGTGGTGATTGGGCTGGCTGCAGGCGTGTGCTGCTATTGGGGCGCCACCGGCTTGAAACGCCTGTTGCGTGTCGATGATTCGCTGGACGTGTTTGGCGTTCATGCGGTCGGCGGCATTGTGGGGGCGCTGCTCACCGGCGTGTTCAACGATACGGCCATCAGCGGCGTGCAAGCGTCGGTGTTGACGCAAGCTATCGGTGTGGCGGCCGTCTTGGCTTACAGCGCTTTGGGGACGCTTGTGATTGTCTTGGTCACCAATCTGCTGGTGGGCCTGCGGGTCGACGAGCGCGTTGAAGCAGACGGGCTGGATCTTGATCAACATGGGGAAAGGATCGGCACATGAGCGCACAACGAATCACCGAAAGCGATCTGATGGCGCTGGCTGCGCATTTGCATGTGCAGCTGCGTAGACGCACAGGCCGAGTCACCGATGTGGAATGGCTGGTCTCAAATAGCGAGTATGCACATGTGATCATCAGCTTAGCCAAAGCCAGCGCGCTGACCGAAGGCGCGCCGGAGCTGGGGGTGTGGGCGGCTCGCTTTGAAATGGCTCTGTCCAAAGTGCAGCGGCCACGCCAGCCGCTGCTTTCTGCCTTGGCTATTGCGGGCGCAAGCCGGGCTCATTCGGGATCAGCGCCCTATGAGCGCCAAGAAGTGCCTCCCTCCAAAGCGCGCGAGCGTGACAGCCAATTCAGCGAAGGCATTGTGAGCGAATTTGGCGATTCACATCGCAGCGTTGACACCAGCCAGCTCGCGCATCGCAAGCCCTTGCGCGAGGCGTATGTGTGGAGCTTGCGGTGAAGCCAGATCGCACGTCATCAAAAAGCGGATGATTTGGCATCAATGCGGTGTGATTCCGAGCTTTTTCGAAGCTCTCAGTGCCGAGGACGCGGCTAAAATCGAAGCATGAAGCAAATTACCGGAAGTATTGTGGCCTTGGTGACCCCGTTCCATGAAGATGGAAGTGTTGACTACCCCACCCTGCGAAAATTGATCGACTGGCACATCGCCGAGGGCACTGACTGCATTGGTGTGGTTGGCACCACAGGCGAATCGCCCACGGTGAGCGTGGATGAGCATTGCGAGATCATTCGCGTGTCGGTGGAGCAAGCCAACAAGCGCGTGCCGATCATGGCCGGCTGTGGCGCCAATTCCACCAAAGAAGCCATTGAATTGGCCAAATTCGCACGCGGAGTCGGCGCAGATTGCCAGCTTCAGGTCGTACCCTACTACAACAAACCCACACAAGAAGGCCAGTTTCAGCATTTCAAAGCGATTGCTGAGGCCACCGGCGATTTGCCCATCATTTTGTACAACGTGCCCGGCCGCAGCGTGGCTGATATGGCGCATGACACCGTGCTTCGCCTCAGCCAAGTCAAAGGCATCGTGGGCATCAAAGAAGCCACCGGGAACATCGAACGCGCCCAGTGGCTCATCAAAGATGCACCGCAAGGTTTTGCCATTTACTCAGGCGACGATCCCACAGCCATTGCGCTCATGCTCTGCGGCGGCCATGGTAATGTGAGCGTCACCGCCAACGTTGCGCCGCGCTTGATGCATGAACTGTGCGTTGCCGCCATGGCTGGCGACTGCAAAGGCGCCATGGCGATTCAATCCAAGCTTCTGCCCCTACACAAGCAGCTTTTTGTGGAGGCCAACCCGATTCCCGTGAAATGGGCGCTTGGGCGCATGGGCTGGCCGGGCAGCACACTTCGCCTGCCCATGACGAGCATGTCACAATCGAATATTCCCGCCGTG
>JANMDE010000110.1:0-12993 GCA_031376105.1 Variovorax sp.
GTTAGCAGCCTTGATGGTCATGGTGGTGTTGCCCCAGCCACCTAAATTAATACCCGCCGCAATGGTGCTGGGGTCGCCCGGCGCGTTGCGTGTCGAGAGGGTGAATCCTTGCTGCAGGGTCAGTTCATTTGCAGACCCTAGTGTAAAAGTACCGCCAAAGCTAATGCCACGCGAGGCTTCAAGGTGAATGTTGGCATTCAAGCCTTCGAGTGTGCTTTCGAAGATCGTGTAGTTCGATCCTGTATTGCCGCCATCGCCGGCAGCAACCGTGCCGTCGGTATCGGTGGAAGAGCCGCTTCCACCTTGAATGGTGATGGTTTCTGGGTCGAGAAACAGCGTCCCCGTGCGCCCTCTTCTCCCGCTCAAATCTGCCCGGCCCCGAAAGTAAAGATGCTTCTTACCCGATGTCTCACCAAAGCCGCCATCGCCGCCTTGTTCGCCGCCTTTGGCATTCAGAGTACCGGAGAAATGGGTGTCGTTGTCGGCCCAGACGATGACTTTGCCGCCATTGCCATTGACTCTTGAATTGGCTTCTAACAGCACGCCGCTGCTGACATTGGTGTCATGGGCGTTGGTGATGGCAGCATTGGCGCCTTGGTAATCGCCGCCCACCAAAATTGTGCCGCCGCCTGCGTCGCCGCTGGCGAGGAGCTGCGCGCCTTGGGTGAGGCTGACGGTGCCGGGGCTTAAGATTTGGATCGTGCCGCCGATGTTGGCTGCGCTGATGAGCTGCAAGGTGCCGGCTGCATCTGCCGCACCCAAGCTGGAGGAGGAGGCGTTGAGCAAGGCGCCGATGCGCGATTCTTGGCCGCCATAGATGCGAATGATGCCGCCGGGGCTGCCTGTGGCGCTGATTTGGCTGCCCGCTTGAATATTGACAGCACCTTGATTTGCTACTATTTCAATAGCGCCCCCACCAGCATTTATAAGGGAGAACTGCTGGTTTTGCGCAGAACTCTGCCCCGCATTGGCACTGATCTGGCTGCCTGCGCCCACATTCACATTGCCTTGCGCAGACTCAATGCGCACGCTGCCGCCACTCATGGCTTGGCCTTGCGCATTCACGCCGCCATCAGCGATGATTTTGGGCGCTGTGGCAAGCGATGCATCGCGCACAATTTCCACATCTTTGATGGCGCGCAGCACCACTTTGCCGCCTTCCATCCTGGCCGATTGCGCCTGAATCACGCCGCTGTGGCGTAAGGTGCCGGCAAACACGCCCACGGCATTGCCTTGCAATGTGCCCAGGTTGATGGCTTTGTTGTCTGCGCTTTGAATCACGAAACGCACGCCTTCTAGGCCGCGCCCGGTCACTTCCACGCTCTGGCCTGCGCCGACGATGACGTTGCCGTTGTCCGCTTTGACGGCTGCGTTCTTGCCAGTAGCCACTTGCGGTGCAAAGAGCAAGATGTCGCCATTGCTGGAGCGAATCACGCCATCAACCTGCACGCCGCCAGAGAGCGCATTGCCTTCAAAGCGCAGGCGATTGGCTTTGTAATCTGCGTCAGAGATATTCAATGTGGAGGCCGTAAAGCCTGCCGTATCCACCACGCCACCAGAGCCCACGGCAATGCCGTTTTGGTTCACTAAGATCACTTGGCCATTGGAGCGCAGCGTGCCGTGAATTTGGCTGGGTACATTGGTGACGACCCGGTTCAAGCTGCTCGATTGGGCGTTGGGTTGGTTGATGTTGGTGGTGTGGCCCGCGCCGATGTTGAAGCTTTGCCAATTGATGACGCTTCGGTTGCCGGCGCCATTGGTGGTGTTGACGTTGAGCGTGGTGCCGTTTTGCTGGAGCGTGGCGTTGCCATAAACGGCCACGCCACCTTGCGGCAAATTGTTGGCTTGGCTCTGCGCTTGGGCGCTGGCCATGCCAGCCAGCGTGATGCTCAGGCCGGTGATGGCTTGAGAGACGGATACGCTGGCGGTGCTGAAAGCGCTGGCGAGAGCCAGGCTCAGGCTTTGAGGGGAAAAGCGCGTGTGCCGAGCGCGCTGGCTGGATGCGCTGCGCGCTGGCGTCCCGCGCAGCATCACGGCTGAGCCGCTTGGCGTGCGTTGGATCATGGGTTTTTGCATCATTCTTGTAACCACTTTCTTGCGCTTGACCCGAGGACAAGCGTCAATTTTTTCACGGAAGACAGGCGCACTTTGACCACGCGCCCTTACACCTTTTTGCAATATAGGCCAAAGATGTGAAATGCGGTGTGAAAAATGCACGTTTTTAACTCCAGAGATGCCTAGATTTGGCCCATACATGCTTCTAATTGTGATTTTTAACCAATTTCGGTCTTTTGCCCTTATAAAACCTACATAGTTCGCTCATTTTTTAATAGCGCTTGAAGCCGTGGGTTTTGTTGTAAAAAAACCCGCAAAATCAAGCCATGCGCGAACGTCATTCCCCTCACCAACTGCCTTGGCTGGCTGCAGGCGAAGATTTCCCAGCCGTTGATCAGGCCTGGGGGCAGGATGATCCTGCGCCGGGCTTGCTGGCGGGCGGCGCGGATTTGAGCGTTTCCACCCTGAAAACGGCCTACAGCCAAGGCATTTTTCCTTGGTATAGCGCAGGCCAGCCGATTCTTTGGTGGAGCCCCGATCCGCGCATGGTGCTTCGCTTGGCTGACTTCAAACTTCACCGTAGCCTGCGCAAAAGCTTAGGCGCTTTTCTTCAAACGCCCGGCTGCGAAGTGCGCATTGACCTCGATTTTCCGGCCGTGATTGCCGCCTGCGCCAGCACCCCGAGGGAAGGCCAAGGCGGCACTTGGATCTTGCCCGAGATGCAAGTAGCATATTGCGGCATGCACGAAGCGGGCCTGGCGCACAGCATAGAAACTTGGGCCGGCGGCCAGCTCGTTGGCGGCTTGTATTGCACGGCGCTGGGCGCGGCGGTGTTTGGCGAATCGATGTTTTCTCGTGCGACAGATGCATCCAAAATCGCGCTCGCAGCGCTGGTCGCCCTGTGCCTGAGACAAGGTGTGGCCATGATTGACTGCCAACAAAACACTGCGCATTTGGCCAGCCTTGGCGCAGCAGAAATGCCTCGCGAAGCCTTCTGTGCTCAGGTGGCGCGTGAAGCTGCAAAAAAACCACTCCGGTGGCATGCAGATTCCGTAGAATGGAATTGCTTAGACGCGCGCTTGGCGCTACCCTCACCCCATATTCCTCCTACTTTCGCTCAACCATGACGCTGCTTAAGGATCTCCCCCTTCAGACCTTGCAGTTTTACGCCACAGCGCCGTATCCGTGCAGCTATTTGCCGGGCAAGGTAGCGCGCAGCCAAGTGGCCACGCCCAGCCATTTGATTCACAACGAGCCTTATTCCGAGCTGGTGGCCAGCGGCTTTCGGCGCAGCGGCATGTTTACGTATCGGCCGTATTGCGATGGCTGCAAAGCTTGCGTGCCCCTGCGCGTGAAGGTGGCTGATTTTGCGCCCTCCCGCAGCCAAAAGCGCGCCTTGCGGCAGCATGAAAATTTGCAAGCGCGTGTCTTAAAGCTAGGCTTCGTGCCCGAGCATTACGAGCTCTATCGACGCTACCAAAACGGGCGGCATGCTGGCGGCGGCATGGACCATGACAGCATTGATCAATACACCCAATTCTTGCTGCAAAGCCGCGTGAATTCGCGTATGGTGGAGTTCCGTGAGCCCGGCATTGACGGCGAGCTGGGTGCTTTAAAAATCGTAGCGATTTTGGATGTGCTCTCGGTAGGCATTTCTGCTGTTTATACGTTTTATGAGCCCGAGGCGAAAGCCGCCTACGGCACCTACAGCGTCTTGTGGCAAATTGCGCAAGCGAGCGAGCTGGGCTTGGCGCATGTGTATTTGGGCTATTGGATCGAAAACAGCCCAAAAATGACCTACAAAGCGCAATTTTCCCCGCATGAAAAGCTCATCGATAAGCACTGGATTTCACAAGATAAAATGCGTTCTTAGCTGATGAACAGCCCAGACGCATGAAAAAAACGCCTTCCACCAAGCCCACCATCCAGGTTATTGAGCGCATATTCTCCTTGCTGGATGTGCTCTCCTCGCGTGAAGGTGCGATTTCGCTCAAAGAAATCAGCGAAAAAACCGGTCTCCACCCCTCAACCACGCACCGCATCTTGAACGATCTGGCGCTGGGCCGCTTCGTGGATCGCCCCGAATCGGGCAGCTATCGCCTCGGCCTGCGCTTGCTGGAGCTGGGCAATTTGGTGAAAGAGCGTCTGAATGTTCGCGATGCCGCCCTGCCCGCCATGCGCGAGCTGCACAAAGCCACCCAGCAAACCGTGAACCTCTCCGTGCGCCAAGGCGATGAAATTGTGTATGTGGAACGCGCCTATTCCGAGCGCAGCGGCATGCAGGTGGTGCGCGCCATCGGTGGCCGCGCGCCCCTGCATTTGACGTCGGTAGGCAAACTTTTCTTGGCTTTTGACGAACCGCTGCGCGTGCGCCAATACGACACGCGCACCGGCTTGGCCGGTCAAACGAAAAACAGCTTCACTCAGTTACCCGCGCTCGAACGCGAGTTGGCCAAATGCCGTCAATACGGCGTGGCCAGAGACAACGAAGAGCTGGAACTGGGCGTGCGCTGCATGGCCGCAGGCATTTACGACGATCAATCCCGCTTAGTGGCGGGCCTGTCGATTTCCGCCCCCGCGGACCGCATCAACGAAGAATGGTTGCCTAGATTGCAGGCCACAGCGAATGAAATTTCGGTGGCGCTGGGGTATCGGAAGTGATACTGCTCACACAACGCCCTTCTCGCTGAGCTTGCCGAACGGTTTGGAAGGCTAGGGACAGCTCAAACATCAGTCTCAGGCCTTCTCCAATAGCGCCTTCAAGCGCGCTAAGCCGTCCGCAAAGTCTTTGCCGATCATGTTGTCCATGTTGATGAAGATGCCGATGATTTTGGCGAAGTAGGGTTGCTTGGCGTTCATCGCCCACGTCACTTGTGTGCCGCGGCCTTGAGGCTGCAAGCTATAGACCACTTCGTTTTGTGCGGCGAAGGGCTTGAGCATGGTCAGCTGCATCACGACTTCGCTCGGATGCGTGCTGCGGATGATCTCCACCGAGCCGCTGCCCACTTGGCTATTGCCCGCGAACTCGTTGCGCGCCCCCACACCGCTGGCCGGGCCGCTGTAGGTGTTTTGCATCTGCGGGTCTTTGGGCGCGTACGGGCTCCAGCGCTCGAATTCGCGCGGAGTATTGATGATGGCGTACAGCTGCTCTGCGCTCGCGTTGATGAGCTGGCTGCGACTGACGGTGTAAGCATCGGGCTTGGTGGCCGCAAAGATGAGTACGATGGCAATGACTATCACGAGAGTGATCAGGATGAGGTTCAACATAAATAACTCCTAAAAGTGAATACTGTGGCGAGGGCTAAGATTTTCTGAATCACGATAGCTGACTCGCATACTGTTTTGACAAAGCCACTGCAACTGAGCCGATCAGCTCAAAGGGTATAGCCTGATCGAGCGGAAATACCAGATTGCCCTTTTCATTGCGATAAGCAGCGGTCAACGCGATAAGCGATTTGTCAGCGGTGACGGGTGGATAGACGCCGATGTGTTTCTTGAAGGCTGCAAAGTAGATAAATGTTCTGCCGAGCTTGAAAGCAGGCAGTTGGTAGCTGATCGCTTCCTCTGCCTCGGGCACTTTGCGGTGAATCAGCTGCCGAATTTCTTCCAGAATTCGCTTTGATTCAGGTGTGACTGTTGCCAAGTAGGCATCTATGTTGGCGAATTTTACGTTTTCAGCCATTTTGAAGACCCTCAACCAGTCAGCCGCGCCGCGTCGATCGCAGCAATGCCAATTTTGCTGATCTGCATCATTGTGCCAAAGAAGCGCTTGGCGGCCGTTGCTAGCGATGGCGGTCCAATATTTGTTCGTGTCGGTTTGATCGCCAATGGCGGCCCGAAGCTCATGTCATTTCTCCATGATGATTTGAAAGCCGCCAAAGATGATGCGCTTGCCGTCAAAGGGCATGGGGTTGTGCTCAGCGTTCATGCGCGGATCGGCGATGATCTTTTCCCAAGCGATGTCTCGCGCCGCTTTGGATGGCCATTGAATCCACGAGAACACCACCGTCTCGCCCTCCTCGCGCTTCACAGCCATGGGGAACGAAGTGAGCTTGCCTTCGGGAACGTCATCGCCCCAACTCTCCACCACACTCAATGCGCCGTATTCTTTGAACACCAAAGCTGCATCTTGTGCATGCTTGAGAAAAGCTTCTTTGTTGGCAACGGGCACAGCGGCCACGAATCCGTCCAAATAATTCATGATGAACTCCTAAAAAGTGAGCAAACTACGTCGGTTTTATAAGGGCAAGTGGCTGTTTTTCCATAAAATTCTTGGTTGACAGCTCAACCGGGGATATTCGGCTCCACAAGCCTCGCCAAATGCTTCAGCGATTCCTGCCAGCCGAGATAGCAGCCTTCCACTGGGATCATGGGCGGAATGCCGCTTTGCGTGATGTGAATTTCTACGCCGACTGAGACGGGTTTGATCGTCACGCGCGTCGTCATTTCGCCGGGGAGATTTGGGTCATCAAAACTGGCGGTGTAGGCGATGCATTCATTGGGTCTCAATTCAAGGTAAGTGCCACCAAAAAACATTTCAGTGTTGGTGGTGAAGTTGGTGAACGAAGCACGCCACTTGCCGCCGACTTTCACGTCCATCTCATAAATATGCGCGGTGAAGCCGTTGGGTGGCAGCCAGCGCGCGAATGCATCGGGCTGAGTGAAGGCACGCCAGATTTTCTCGGGCGTGCTGGTGAGCACCCGGTGGAGTTGAACGGTATTGCTAGCGGCTGGTGCGTTTGTCATGGCAAATCCTCGTTAGTTAAAGCCAGTGGCTGAATTGAGGGCAGTTTTATGGCGCACTAGAGGCCATCGCCACCAGCTCCCAAATGTGGCCATCTAAATCTTCAAAGGCATGCTGATACATAAAACCATGATCGACGGCGGCGCGTGGCAGGGTTCCTCCGGCTGCAACAGCTTTGCTGACCAATCCATCGACTTGCGCTCGGTCTTCGCAGGAAACGCAAACCAGTACGCTCGTTGCTTTTCTGGCATCGCCAATGGGTCTGTCGATGAAGGTTTTGAAAAAATCCGTCGTCAGCAACATAGCAAACAGGTTGTCTCCGAGCACGAGGCACGCGCCTTTGTCGTTGCTGTAGTCAGGATTGAAGGCATAGCCCAAGGATTCAAAGAAGGCGCGAGATTTCGCCAAATCGTTGACAGGTAGATTGACGTAAATTTGTGAATGCATGATGAAACTCCTTGTGTTGAAAAGTGGCTAGGTCAGTCGTTAACGATGGTTTGAAAGCCCCCGCGCAGCATGCGTTTGGCATCGAAGGGCATGGGGTTGTGGTCGGGGTGCATGCGCGGGTCTCGCAAGATGAGTGGCCAGGCGGCATCACGCATGGCTTTGAAGGGCCACTCGATCCATGAAAACACCACCGCCTCGCCCTCCTCGAGTTGCATGGCATGGCCGTAGGTATTGACTTTGCCGCTGGGCAGATCATCGGCCCAGCAATCCATGACGCGCAGTGCACCGTATTCTTTGTAAATCGGAATGCTTTGCTTGACATGCTCGATGAATGCCGCCTTGTTGGCTTGGGGCACGACCATCACGTAGCCGTCAATATAGGTCTCGAGTTTGCTGGCTGTGCTTTCAATGGGCGTGAGCAAGCCTTGCACATAGTCGCGCAGATGGGCGATGAATTTCACCGCGATCTCTGAATTGCCCTGCGCTTTGGCCACGATGAATGCGCCTTGTAGCGCGGCTTGGGTGTAGAGCGCGAGGTTTTCTGCATTCCAATCGGCAGCAGGCGCATACAGCGCCTTGGCCTGCGCGATCATGGGTACGAGGGTGCGGGCATGGCTCTCAATGCCCTCACGGCAGGCGGCGCGAATGGCGGGGTGGCTGTCATAGGTCTCTTGCACCATCGTGCCAAGCAGGCAGGTGACATCGGCTAAATCGCCTTGCACGATGTGGGCGCGGAAATCGATGTAGGCGAGGATGCGCTCGCGTGGGTCTTGTATCTGCTGATAAGGCGCGTTGGCAAACAAGCCACCCGTCATCTCGTTCCAATAGCGTGTGGCTTTGATAGCCAGCGCTTCTTTGTTGGCGAAATGGTGGAAGAAGCTGCCTTTGGTCACACCGGCTGCAGCGCAGATGTCGTCCACCGTGGTGGCGCTGTAGCCTTTGCTGCGGATCACTTTGAGCGCAGCATCAAGCAGGCTGTTGCGCGTGAGCAAGGCGCGACTCTGCTGGCGGGGCTTGGTGGTTTCAGTTTCTGAGGTGCTCATGGCAGCTTGAAGATATGTGGAAACAATCAAAAATACATACCAGTTGGTATTTAAATTGATTTTCCATACCAATTGGTATGTTGTCAAGGATTTTTATCAAAACGAGCGCTTCGAGTGGTGAGCAAGGCGGCTGATGCAAATGCCATGGCCCGCGTTTGCGTGAGCGAGCTGTGTGCTGGCGGCCAAGCTAAGGGCATTTCATTGTCCTGACTTTCCGAATCCGTGTCGGTGGTGACAAGCCGACGCATCAATGAACCAGCCGGCACGGTGGCGCATTCCATTGATTGACTGAATACTATGAAATGAATAGCGAACTATGCAATAAATGCAAGGGCGATCCGGTGATTTCTGTCTTACAAGCTCACTTCTGACACACCGCACAATAAAACGTGCTCCGCTGCCCTTGCCGGATCATCAGAATGGGCGCAGCGCACACGCGGCATGCTTCGCCTTCCCGGCCATAGACATTGGCTTGCAGTTGAAAATAGCCGTTCTCGCCAGAAGCGCTCGAAAAGTCGCGCAGGGTGCTGCCACCTTTTTCTAAAGCCGCTTGTAGCACCTGCACCACCGCGCCATGAAGCTTCAAAGCGCGCGGTTTGGTAAGCTTGCTTGCCGCCAAAGTTGGCCGAATACCAGCGAGAAAGAGCGCTTCAGAGGCATAAATATTGCCCACGCCCACCACGATATCGCCGGCGAGCAGCACCTGCTTGATCGGCGCACTGCGTTTTTTCAAAGCGGCATGAAAGGGCAATGGCAAAAAGTCAGCGGTGAGCGGCTCCACGCCCAAACTGCCCAGCAGCTTGCGTGGCCACAGATCGTTTTCAGAATAAGCAAAAATCACTGCGCCGAAGCGGCGTGGGTCATTCAGGCGCAGCTCGCCTTGCGACGTGAGCAAGCTGAAATGATCGTGTTTTCCCACCTCGGGCAAATCGGTGGAAAACAGCAGTGAGCCCGACATGCCCAAATGGATGATCACTAAGCCCGGCTTGGCGTTATTCAAAAGATCCACCAGCAAATACTTGCCCCGCCTGCGCACGCCCTGCACCACAGCGCCTTTCAGCGCTGTTTGACTCCCGCCCACCAGAGAATCCACCGCCTCCGCTGCTCCACCCGCCAACCCCACGCCAAACGGCCAGCGAAGTGGTTTGCCTACATGCACATCCAGCACGCGAGCGCCCGCGATGCGGCTGGCAAAGCTCAGCCGCGTAACTTCAACTTCTGGTAATTCAGGCACGAATCAACCTCTTCATGAAACTTAATGGTGGGTTGGATTATCATGCCCTCATGCCCTTTCAACGCCCCCCCTCAAATGCCTCTTTTGCTGCCATTGCCATCGTGCTGGCCGCCCTCGCAGGTCAGGCCATTGCCCAAACCCCACAGCGCAGCCCCGCCCGCCCCACGACCTCAACGCCACCCAGCTCCAGCACCACGGCGACGATCACCAATTCCAATATGGATGGTGAGTTGTTTTATCAGCTGCTGTTGGGCGAGCTCAATGCCATTTCATCGCTGGGTGGCTCAGCCAGCACAGCTTTCTCACTTGTGCTGGATGCTGCCCGCAAATCCAACGATGCCAGCCTTTTCCAGCGCGCCATTGACATGGCCATTCAGGGCCGCTCGGGCGAAGCCGCCCTGCAAGCCGCCCGCGCTTGGAAGCAAGCGCAGCCGCAGTCACGCGAGGCCAATGTACAAGTCTTGCAAGTCTTGCTCGCGTTGAACCGATTGGCCGAGACGCAAGAGCCACTGCGCACACAAATTCAGCTCACGCCGGCTGTGGATCGCAGCGCCGCCATCTCACAAATTCCGCGCCTGTATGCCCGCGTGAGCGAGAAAAAAGCCGCTGCCACCCTCGTGGAGCAAGCGCTGAACGAGTATCTCAACGCATCGGCAACCGCTGCCGCAGGCTGGACGGCCGTAGGCCGCATGCGCTTGAGCGCAGCTGACGCCGGTGGTGCCGTCGATGCCGCTGGCCGTGCGCAAAACGCAGAAGCCAATGCCGTTGGCCCCGCCCTGCTCGCGCTAGAGATCATGGACCCGAAGCAACCGGCGGCCGAGCCTATCGTGCGCCGTTATTTACAAACGCCGAGCGCCATCACCGAAGTGCGCATGGGCTATGCCCGCGCTCTGCTCGATGCGCAGCGCCCAGCCGAAGCCAGCACCCAGGTGCAGCAGATCACCCGCGAGAAACCCGATGTTGCCGAGGCTTGGCTCATGCAAGGCGCATTGGAGCTGCAAGACAACCAGATCGACAAAGCCGATGCCTCGCTCAAACGCTATATTGAGCTGGCCTCCCCCGCGCGCAACTCTGACGAAAAGCAGCGCGGCCTCACGCAAGCCTATCTCTCGCTGGCGCAAATCGCAGAGAAACGCAAAGATTTTTCTCTCGCTGAAAGTTGGCTCGGCAAAGTGGAAAGCCCCCAAGCCTTGGTCAACACCCAAACGCGCCGTGCCTCCATGCTGGCCAAGCAAGGCAAGCTCTCAGAGGCGCGCGATCTCATCCGAAAACTTCCCGAGCGCCAAGGCGAAGACGGCGCCGCTGATCGTCGCACCAAGTTGATCGCTGAAATGCAATTGCTGCGTGACAACAAGCAGTTTCAGGCGGCCTACGATGTGTTGCAACAGGGCGTGCAAAGCAGCCCGCGCGACCATGATTTGGTCTACCAGCAAGCCAGCGTAGCCGAAAAGCTGCAGCGCTATGGCGAAATGGAGCGCCTGATGCGCCGCGCCATTGAGATCAAACCCGATTTTGCCTACGCCTACAACGCTTTAGGCTACTCGTTTGCAGATCGCAATGTGCGCCTGCCAGAGGCCAAAACCCTGCTGCAAAAAGCCCTCGAACTCGCCCCCGGCGACCCTGCCATCACAGACAGCTTGGGCTGGGTGGAATTTCGCTTAGGCAATATCAAAGAAGCCATCAGTCTGCTAGAGAAAGCCTACAAAGCCTTCCCCAATGCCGAGATCGGCGCGCACCTCGGGGAAGTGCTGTGGACGAGCGGCCAGCGCGATAAAGCCATGGCCATCTGGAAAGAGTGCATGCTGCTTGACAAAGAAGACGAGGTGCTGGTGGAGACGCTCAAGCGCCTGCGCGTGAAGCTCTGATCTGCGATGAAGCGCCGTTGTCTGGCTGCATCTTGCGCAGCCACCACTCTTATTTTTATAGCAGGCTGTGCAGGTAATATAAGGGCAAACAGCCCAAAAGACCTTGAATCATCAGCGTCAAGCCGCTTCGCAGGCCGCATCAGCTTGGTGATCGAGCCGGATGCAGGTGCGGCATCGGCGCTGCCCCAAGCCTTCTCGGGCAGCTTTGAGTTGCGCGGACATGCGCAAGCTGGCGAGCTGGACTTGCTCACGCCTTTGGGGCAAATCGCCGCCCAACTGCGCTGGGCTCCCGGCTTGGCCCAGCTCATTCGCGGCAACGAACGCCAAACCTTCGCCTCCGCGCAAGCCTTGCTAGAGCAAGCCACAGGCGCAGCTTTGACGCTGGAGCAATTGTTTGCTTGGTTGCGCGGAGACAACCCAAGCGCTGCGCAGGCGAGTGCATCGGGCGGCATACCAGTCGCGCCAGCCAGCCCGTGGCAAGTCGACCTGTCTGCCTATTCCCAAGGCCGCATCAGCGCCCGCCGCAGCCTGCCCACGCCTGCGCTGTTGCGCATCGTTCTGGAGCAGCCATGAATGCCGCTATTCAATTAAGCGACACCCAGCTGCGCAACCTGCCCGCCCCAGCCAAATTAAATTTGTTTTTGCACATCACAGGCCGCCGAGCTGACGGTTATCACCTGATCGAATCCGTCTTCCAACTCATTGATTGGCAAGACACGATCCACCTCAGCCTGCGCGAAGACGGCCAAATTTCGCGGGAAGATCTGCTCCTCCAGTCTGGCGCTGAATTGCCAGCGGATGACCTGTGCACCCGCGCTGCACGCGCCTTGCAGCAAGCCACTGGCTGCACGCTGGGCACACACATCCAGCTTGAAAAACGAATTCCTGCACAAGCGGGTATGGGCGGCGGCTCATCCGATGCCGCCACCTGCCTTTTGGGCCTCAATCGACTGTGGCACTTGCAGCTGCCGATCTCAAAATTAGAGCAGATCGGTTTGACTCTCGGCGCGGACGTACCGTTCTTTTTGCGTGGCCGCAACGCGTGGGTCAGCGGCATCGGCGAAGTGATTGAGCCCATAACTCAGGGCTTGTTGAATGCGGATCAGCATTTTGTGGTGATCAAGCCGCAAAACGGCCTGTCCACGCCCGCGATTTTTGGTCATCCGACTCTGAAGCGCGATACCGCCCATGCTATAATCATGGTCTTTGCTGAAAATCCTTACGGCTTCGGTTGTAACGATCTCCAGAGTGTCGGCGAGTTGATTGAACCGCAAGTGTCCCAAGCGCTTGCTCTGCTCCATCAACAAGGTTTAAAACCCCGCATGACAGGCTCTGGCAGCGCGGTATTTGCACCTTGCCCAGCTGGTTTCCAGCTCGACGCAGACGCAATTCCTGCGAATTGGCAGCAAAGAGTTTGCAAATCTTTGATAGCGCATCCTCTGTTGGATTTGCATCAACGCTAGCAAACACTGCATTTTTCGGGTGGCTGTAAAGCTGTCCAAAGTTTCGGATGGCCTGTAAGGCAGTCCAGTGCAGGGGAGTCGCCAAGTTGGTTAAGGCATCGGATTTTGATTCCGACATGCGAAGGTTCGAATCCTTCTTCCC
>JANMDE010000130.1:0-4279 GCA_031376105.1 Variovorax sp.
GATTCTATGCCGGCTATCCTCCAAAATCACTCAAAAATCAGTGCAATATTTGATCAAAATAACATCGCAGACATCATGGCGGCCTTGAAAGCGGATGGCAGCGATTGGGCGAATGAGACCGCCGTCGCATTGCGCAAACGCTCACCCCTGATGCTTGCCGTCACCTTGGAGCTCATTCGCCGCGCCCGCACGATGAGCTTGGCCGATGAATTGCGCTTAGAACGCGATCTGGTGCGCCATTGTTTTCATACCAAGCATCTGGGCCGCAGCGGCGCGGCCACGGATACCGCAGAAGGCATTCGCGCTTTGGCGGTGGACAAAGACCATGCGCCAAAGTGGAATCCAGCCAAGATTGAAGACGTTACACCCGAGATGGTGCAGCCATTTTTTGAAAGCCCTTGGCCGGCTGCGGCGCATCCGCTTCAGCATTTGGGTTGACGTATCAGGGCCTTACAGCGGGCGTTTCTAGTGGCATGCCCATGGCGCGCGAGGCGAGATACACCTCGAGCGCTGTCATCTCGTCGCTGCCAGCTGCGAAAGGCTGGGCGCGAACGCCTGTCATGCAGCCGCGAATGCGCCGCGCGAGCGAACCCATGCCTTGCCATTCGAGCCGATAGATGGGGTAGCCGGTGGCTTGGCCTTGGGGGATGGTGCTGGCGCCGAGTTTGAGGCCCGCGCGTTCATCGTGGCATTGGGCGCAGGAGAGGTTGAGCTGGCCCATGCGTTGCATGAAGAGTTGCTCGCCTTGTTTGCGCGCCGCTTCTAATTTGGGGTCTGCTGCTGTCGTTATGTGCGCGGCAATGGGCTGCCCACGGGCTGCATAGCTGAGCCAACTGTCCAGCGAGAGCAGATCTTCATGCTCTGAGCCCAAAGCGCTGAGATTCATATGGCGCTGGCGGCAAAGGTTGATGCGTTGGCTGAGGTTCACGGGTTTGCCAAGCAAGGCATCTGTTGCTGGGTAGCGCGAGGCAATGCTCATCAGGGCGGTGGGCGGACGAGCAAAACCATTGGCTTGCGATTGCGCAGCGCCGTGGCAGCTCGCGCAAGATTTGCCGTTGCTGCTGCTTGGCTGCGCCCAAAGCTGCGCGCCGCCTTGCACCCAGAGCATGGCCGGATTCTGCGCATCGTCGCGCTGCATGGCTTGGGTGCGGGCGTCCATGATGGCAAAGCCGGATTGGCGTTTGTCAGCGGTGGGCGTTTGCGCGAGCGCTGTCAGGGCGCAGAAGAGCAAAGCCGCAAGACCGATTCGCAGCATCAAGCCACCGTGATCGTGTGGCTGCGCGTGTGCGCAAAGCCGTTGTCACCCACCCAGCTCAATACCAGCGTGCCGCTTTCCATCACGCGCAAATGAAAGGCCACATAGGGGTTGGCGGACATCGCCGCATGAAAGTTCGCGGCAAAAAGCGGCGCGCCTTGCCAAGTACAAGTGAAGCGGCGGATCAAATCACGCTGCAGCATTTTGCCGTCTGATCCGCGCCGGTAGCCCGTTTCCATGGCGTGCCCAATGGTGACGCGAATCAGAATCACTTGCCCACGTTGCGCAGTCGCGGGCGCTTGCACGAGGGCTCGAACGGTTGGAGCGTCGCTCATGAGCCTTCCTCCGGCTCTAGGCATGCCGCCAGTGTGACGATCACATCCGCACTCTGCATCCAATAGCTGCCATCCGACAATTGAGCCACTGCAACGAGCTTTTGCGTGGTGGCCAAGCGAATACGCGTGGAGACTTGCGCCAAACCGCTGGCCGGGCTCAGCTCAAACTCCGCAACATCAGGCTGAGGGTTTTTTTCATTGAACAGAGCGATGCGCCGTACGAAGCGGCTGCTCTCTTGGGGATGATCAACGCTCACGTCAATCGGCACGGCATTGCCGTTGTCGACCAACTGCGAAATGCCGATGCTGACTTTGCCAATTTGCGGGGTGACACTACCTGTGAATTTGGCAATGGCTTGCTGCATGGTTTGCTCAGGAGCGCTCTGCGCCCAGGATCTGGACGTGAGGCTGCAAGCGGCCAGCGCTTGGGCGGCAAGCTGCAAGACCATGCGGCGGGAATTGACCATCATTTCAAGCCCTGCAAATAAGCCACCACATCTTCGAGCTGCTGTGCGGTGAAGATGTTGCGGCCTTGGTGAGCATTGGCGACACGATTCAAACCCTCAGAGCGAAAGTAGGGCGGCATGATGGAATCGGGGTTGATTTTTTGCGAATCAATCAAACGCAATCGCAATTGCGCTACGGTCAATCTTGCACCCACGCCATCGAGCGGTGGCGCGAGATTGCCCTGGAAGCGCTCTTCGGCAATCGGCGCGCCATGGCAGAGCAAACACAGGCTTTGCTGCTTGTTGGCCACCAAGGCGCGGCCACGCTGCGCATCAGCGGGCGCAGCCGTCAAAGGTTGGCTGCCGTCTAAAGTCTGCGCCTGAACATGAACATGAGTACCGGCCAGCGAAGTGAATGCCAAGCTCATGAAAACCCACCGCAAAACCTGTGCTCGGTTCATGCATCAAGCGCGCTTCAAGCTCTGCCCAGCAATCGGCAAATTGCGTATGCGCTTTCCAGTGGCCGCAAAGATCGCATTCAGCACCGCAGGCGCGGCTACCGCAATTGTGGGCTCGCCCACACCGCCCCAGAAGCCGCCCGATTGGATGAGAATGGTTTCCACCTTGGGCATGTGGCGCATATGCACGACGGGATAGGTGCTGAAATTGTCTTGCTCAATGCGCCCATCTTTCACAGTGCAGGAGCCAAACAGCGCCGCAGACAGGCCATACACAAAAGAGCCTTCGACCTGCGCCTCAATTTGCTGCGGGTTCACCGCATGACCGGGGTCGGTAGAGGCCACGATGCGGTGAATTTTGAGCTCGCCTTCTGCGTTGACCGACACTTCCGCACAAGCCGCAACATAGCTGCCAAAGCCATGCGTCACGGCCAAGCCTTTGAAGACTTTTTGGCCACCGATGTCTGGCGAAGGCGCGCCCCAATTGGCCTTCTCGGCCACGGCGTTGAGCACGGCCAAATGCTTGGGCGCGTTGGTCATGAGTCTGCGGCGCAGCGCCAGCGGGTCTTGCCCTAAAGCAAGCGCCAATTCGTCCATGAAGCACTCGACGTAAAGCGTGTTTTGGTTCAAGTTCACACCGCGCCAAAAGCCAGGCGGCACATGCGGGTTGCGCATGGCGTGGTCAATCAGCAGGTTAGGAATGTTGTAGCCAAACGCGCCTTCTGCACCGCTGGGGTTGAGGCCTTGGAAGACCACGGGATCGAGACCATTGCGGATGTTTTGCGGTGCCACGCTGGCCAAAATCGATTGCCCGGCAATGCGCATGTGTAAGCCCGTCACATTGCCTTGCGCATCAATCGCGGCGCTCATTTTGCAATGCGTGATCGGGTGGTATTTGCCGTGCAGCATGTCTTCTTCACGGCTCCAGAGCAGTTTCACAGGCGTGCCGGGCATGTCTTTGGCAATCGCCACGGCTTGGCGAATCCAATCGGTCATGCCGCGCCGGCCAAAGCCGCCACCTAGGTGAATTTTGTAAACCTCGCATTGCGCAGGCGGCAGGCCAGAAGCTTCTGAAGTGGCGGCTAGCGCAGCTTCACCATTTTGCGTGGGCGTCCAGACCTCGCAGCGCTCGGGTGTCCAGCGCGCGGTGGCGTTCATGGGCTCCATCGTGGCGTGGTTTTGATGCGGGTAGGTGTAGATCGCTTCGATCTTGCGCGTAGCTTTGGCCAGCGCATCTTTCGCATCGCCTTTGGTGTTGCCCACGGCTGCTTCCGGCGCATCCAAGGCGGCATTGAGCACCTTGGCAAACTCTGCGCTTGATGCTTTGGCATGCGGGCCTTCATCCCACACAATCGGCAGCGCATCGAGTGCCGTTTTGGCTTGCCACCAATGATCGGCCACCACGGCCACAGCGCTATCGCCCACGCGCAGCACTTTTTTGATGCCCTTCATTTTGCTCACGGCGCTGGCATCAAAGCTCTTGAGCGTTCCGCCAAACACGGGGCAATCTTTGATGGCGGCATTCAGCAGGCCGGGCATCTTCAAATCGATGCCAAAGATTTGCTTGCCAGTGACTTTGTCTTGTGTGTCGAGCCGCGCAAGGCGCTTGCCCACGAGCTTCCAGTCTTTCGGTTCTTTCAGTGTCACGTCGCCCGTGGGCTTGAGCTTGGCGGCGGCTGCGGCCACTTTGCCGTAAGTGGTGCGCTTCGTGCCATGCGTGATGATGCCTTTGTCGACCTTGCATTCGGCAGGGCTGACTTTCCATTCGTCTGCCGCGGCTTGGAT
>JANMDE010000144.1:0-5704 GCA_031376105.1 Variovorax sp.
CACACCCTGTGATCGCTTTGATCACGGAGTGGAAAGACAAAGACGGCAGCATTCAAACGCGCAGTGAAAAGTCAGACCTTGGCGGCACGATGCGCTTGGGCGCACAAAGCTCTGATGTGGTGAAAAACACCCTTGCGCATAGCATTTATGGTGACGTGGTCACGGAGCGCCATCGCCATCGCTACGAAGCCAACGTCAATTACCTTGATACGCTGCGAAAAGCAGGCTTAGTGATTTCTGCACTCACGCAGCGCGAGCAGTTGACCGAAATCGTAGAGCTGCCGCAAAAAGTCCACCCTTGGTTCATCGGCGTGCAATTTCACCCTGAATTCAAATCGACACCTTGGAATGGCCACCCGCTGTTTAATGCCTTCATCAAGGCAGCGCTGGATCATCAAGGTTCGGGCAAGGCTTTGAAGCCAGTGAGTTCTGAGAAGAATGCGGCGTAAAGTATCAGCCAGCAGACTACTGTGCAAACGCCTCTTTCAAAATACCTCTGACACGCTGCCAAGAATCCTCCCGTGCAGCAGGGTTTTGCCCCGATTGCACGCCTTGCCCCGCACGGGCGGGAGATCGGCTCGGAATATCGCTGTAGGTGCTTATGCCCGGTAGAGGACTGTCGAAGCCGTGCACTGCGCTTTGATAAACCTTCACTGTCACCGCGTCGCCTAGCTTGACCAAGCGCTCGCCCAACTGAATACAAGGCTCGGGCAAAGTCCAATCGTCATCCGCGCCCAGCAGAAGAGTAAGCGGTGCATTGGGCCGGTAGCCTGTGCGATTCGCCTCCACACAACCGGGATAGAACGCGATCGCAGCTTTGAAAGGCAAACCAGCAGCCTTGACTGCTCTATGCCCCACGTCCGTGGCAGCGAGCAACGTTTGTGCGCCGTTGCTCCATCCCAGTAGTGCGATGTTGTTACGCTGGGCATCTGCCCAAGGCTGCACCCGTACCCAAGCGAGTGTGGCCAAGGTATCTGCGCGGCGCTCTTCCATGCCCATCGGGATGCCATTTTTCAGGCGCTGTGCTTCAGAACAAGTGCCTTGGATACCGCGCGATCCAAAGCTGTCTGGGAAAAGCGCGTGATAGCCCTGCTGCGCCAGCATCTCGCCCATCGCTTGATGCCGCGCGTTCAACTGGCCTTTGCGCGCTCCAGCGGTGGCGTACAAACCTCCGCATCCATGCAGAGCAATGACCACAGGCTGAGCACTCATATTGCCAATTGCCGGTCGGAAATGCCAAGCCTGGATGGCTAATCCACCCGGGCTGGGTAGGGTCACAGCGTCCTGTGCTTGCGCCATTGCGGCGACGGTGATCAAAAAAACTGGTGCGATTTTGTAGCTCATCCTTACATTCTAAATACCCTTGAGATTTCCGTCCCAATTGCACTGCTAGTCGGCAGTGATTTTTTGATCGCGAATCAAACGGGACCACCTTGCGGTCTCCTGTGCCATCTCGCGGCTGAGCTGAGCAGCATTCGCGTAGCCACGAACGGCGCCCTGCCGCAAGGCCGTTTGCGCAAGATCATCGTTGGCCATCACCGATCGGAGAGTCTCCGAGAGCTTGCTCACAACATCGGCGGGTGTTCCAGCTGGTGCGACAACAAAAAGGTACGGTGCGACATTGAAGTTGGGTACTACGTCAGACAACAGGCTGATACTTTCTGTGCCAGGTAGCCGCGTGGGGCTGAGCAACGCAAGCGCTTTGAGCTTGCCCGCTCGCGCCTGTGCCAATCCAGCGGTGGCACTGACCACACCCAATGGCACTTGCCCACTGATCACGTCCGGCACAATTTGCGCTGCACCTCGGTAAGGAATATGAACCACGAAGGAGCCCGTCGAGCTTTTGAGCAATTCAAAGCCCAGATGGTGCACGGTGCCCACGCCAGAGGTCGCGTAGGAATACTTGCCTGGGTTCGCTTTGAGCGCCTGCACCAACGACTTAGCGTCGTTCGCTGGAAAATCATTGTTGGCCACCACCATCAACGGCGTGTAAAAAGCGCCTGCCACATGTGCAAATGCCGTGGTCGCATCAAAAGTGACCTTTGGATTGATCAATCGCGCAATCAATACCGAGCTGTCAGCCAGCATGAGCGTATAGCCGTCAGGCGCTGCCTTGGCCGTAGCGTCCGCAGCGATCATGCCGGCGGCGCCAGTTCGGTTGTCTACCAGCACCTGTTGCCCCAGTGGCTCGGCCAGCCGCGCGGCCAACAGTCGGGCCATGGCATCGACCGCCCCGCCCGGTGAATAGCCGACAATCATTCGCAAAGGCTTGTTAGGCCACGCTTGCGCACGGGCTTCGGGCATTGCCGCCAGCGCAGGCAGTGCGAGCAATTTGCCTAGGCTGCGCCGAGTCAGCAGAGTGTTTGAAAGATAGTTTGCTTCGTTCATGTTTGTCTCCAGTTAAGCTTTTCCCTTGCCGCGTGAGAGCGGGTGCTTGGCCAGCTCGCGTACCCGATCGGCATTCGGCGCAAAGCCCAAGCCCGGCGTATCCGGCAGCTTCATCCAACCATCGCGAGGCACAGGTAAATCGTCGTAAATTTGTCTGAGCAGTTCAACCGCGACGTGGTGATACTCCACCATGCCGCCATTCATCACGCCTCCATGCAAGTGCATGTTGTGGAAGGGCCAAGTTCCACCGTTGTCAATTGGGATGTTGAAGGCCTGGGCCATGCCGGCAATCTTGAGGCACTGGGTGTAGCCACCGGTGATCGCAACATTGGGTTGCAAAACATCCACGGCACCGCTGACAAGCATGTCGCGAAAACGTGCAGCTAAACCTTCATTTTGACCCGCAGCCAGTCTGATCCGCGTTTTGCTGCGCAATTGGCACAGCAAGCCAATATCGTTGTGAGTGACTGGCTCTTCAAACAAACTCACGCCGAGAGGCTCCAGCAGATGGGCAAGCTCGGTCGCGTGGTGAAGATCGAGCCCGCAATTGGCATCCACATAGATTTCAACGTCATCGCCAACCGCCTTCCGCACGTCGCCAACACGGCGCGCGTCTTCCTTGATGACGTCGCGCATACTTCTCGGCTCATCTCGCCGCGCCAAAGCATGGCCACCGACTGTCATTTTCAAGCAATGGAATCCGTTTGCCTTCCAGTGCTGCGCGGCCATAGCCAAATGCTCTCGGTCGTAAAATCCAAAGCCGAAGGTCGCGTAAACCGGCACTTGGGCGCGCGCGCCGCCAAGCAAGCGCCAAAGCGGTAAGCCAAGATGCTGGGCTTTGATGTCCCACAAGGCGATATCCAAAGCCGCCATCGCATGCGCGGCGTAGCCCGACTGCCCGCGCGGCGTGAGCAGCCAATACAGCCGCTCCCACAATTTTTCGGTGTCTAGCGGCGACTCGCCCAGCCAGGCGGGAGCGCAGATGTGATCGATGATGCTCGCAACCACCTCCTCTTCTGTGATTGCGGTAAAGCCATGCCCCACCAAGCCAGTATCGGTTTCGACCTCTGTCAGGCAAACCGACAGGCTCGTACGATGCGGCTTGCCCGTGATTCGAACCTCGACCGGGATATGCAGCGGCTTCGCGGTGATGCGCACAATTTTCAAAGCTTGTCTCCTGTGGGCTGCATTGTTGGCACGCCCCATGCGCGGCACAATTCGTAAGCGGCGGCAATAAGCCTTCGCATTTCGCGAAGGCTTAAAGCGGGCTTATGAATCTAAAGCTGGCGCGAGCCCCGCCAACAAAGCACGTGCGGCCGCAGTCAAATGGGGCTCATGCACAAACCCCAACACATGATCCCGTTGGGCCCAAGAAGCATCAAGCGTCAGGCAGCGCAGCTTCAACACCTGACGCTGCGGGCCGATCGATTCTTGCGGCAAGATTCCGATCCCCATGCCCTGCTCAATTAAGCGGCACATGGCATCAAAGCTTCCCACCTGAACGCGAATATTCAAAGCTTGACTGCGTTGGGCCGCCACGCGTGAGAGCAATTGATTCAATGCAGTGCCCTCATGCAAACCCACCAACGCGTGAGAAAAAACATCCGATTCCGAAACGCGCTTTTTCTTCGTCAACGGATGGCCTAAGGGCACCACGACCGCAAGCCGATCTTGTCGATATGGTCTAGTTTCGATCCCCGTGTGGGACGTGCCTGATTCAAAAACACCGATATCCGCTTGGCCCGCCCGCAGGGCTCGCACCGTGTCGCTGCTGCCCAACTCGGTGAGGCGCACCTGCACGCCAGGGTGAGAGCGCAAAAACTGCCCGACTTGCGAGGGCAGTTGCTGGGACATCGCCGACGCGTTGGCGGCAACGCGAACCACCCCGCGCACGCCTTGCTGAAAATCGCCCAACTCGCTTTGCAAGCGCTCTAGGCTCGCAAGCGTCGCGCGCGCATGCATCAGCATGCTTTCGCCTGCTGGCGTGAGGCGGACGCCGCGGGCATGGCGTTCGAGCAGCGGGGTGCGTGCACGCGACTCCAGCACACTAATGCGCTTACTGGCAGCCGCCAAAGCCAAATGCGTGCGCCGAGCGGCTTCGCTGATGCTGCCGCAATCAGCGACTGCCACAAAAAGCTGGAGGGACTTGAGATCGGGCAGCATGTGCTTTATTGTGCGGCATCTGAAGCGAGGCGTAGCCTAGCCAAACCGGCCAACCAGTTGATCCCAGCATCCCGAGCGAAACGCGGATGACGCGCGAGCGAGACCGTATAAGGCTCAAGATGAAAAGGAAGCTCGCACACCGCGATGGCCTGCGTCTGGCGGCTTTCGCGGGCAAAGCGCTGCCCAATTTGGCTCGGCACAATCGCCACCGCGTCGCAGGCCAAGACCATGGGCGCAGCCGCACTGAAGTACGGCACTCTGTAGCGAATCGCCGCTTCCAGACCCAAAGCGATCAAGGCCTGCGGCACCAAGCGATGACGGGTGGACTCTTGCTCCACCACCACCATCGGCCACTGCCGCAACTGTGCCATGCTGATTGTCCCAAGCTTTGATTCGGTCGGCACCTGCCCACCCAGCAAGCGCTGCGGTAATACCGCCACATAACGCTCCGTGAACAGCGGCCAGACTTCCAGGCTGGGCAGCGCCTCCTCCGGAAGCGGGCCAATCACTAGGTCCATCTGGCCTTCACCCAAGGCACGGGCGATGCTGCCGTCAAAAGCCAAAGGGAAGGAATGCAGCTGAACCCCGGGAGCATCACGAACGGCCTGCCCGAGCTGCGGCAAAAACACCGAATGCCCGGCATCGGTCATGGCCAAGCGAAAAGTGCGCTTAGCGGTCGCTGGGTCGAAGGCGGGTTCGTCCATGAGCGCATCGGTCAGGGCAGCCAAGGCCGCGCGCACCTTGGGGGCCAATCGCAAAGCGAATGCGGTGGGCTGCAGACCCATGCCTTGGCGGGTGAACAGCTCGTCGCCGAGGTTTTTGCGCAGCCGCGCCAAGGCGTTGCTGACGGCTGGCTGGCTCAGATGCATTGCTACAGCCGCCGCCGTCACACTACCGTGGGTGTGAACGGCGACAAAGACGCGCAGCAGGTTCAAATCAAGGCGCTGTAAGTTCATAACGAAAGTTAGGGTTTTCTTGGAGTTTATTTCAAAATCGTATGAACTTGATTTCAATTGATCATTTGTCATGCGGCCCACGAATGGGGATGATGCGCCCATGGAACGATCATTTGACAAAGAAATTGCACTGCTGAGCTTGGGCGACGGCGGGGTTTTTCACGGTGAAGGCATCCTGGCTGTGACGAAAGCCTTGC
>JANMDE010000183.1:0-3962 GCA_031376105.1 Variovorax sp.
CTCCAGCTAAGCCCTAGAGTTTACCCTCGAAACTGCCGCGATGGGGATTTGTCTTATGTCTTATATAAGATAAACTAGGGATATTCCTTTGCTGCCAGCCGCGCCATGGCCAACGACACCCTAGACACTCCCGCATTCAGCCCGCTCTACAGCCAGATCAAAACCCTGATCTTGCAGAGCCTGCAAGCGGGCGAGTGGAAACCGGGCGAAGCCATCCCCAGCGAAATGGATTTGGCCGCACGCTACCAAGTGAGCCAAGGCACAGTGCGCAAAGCGGTAGACGAATTGGCTTCAGACAACCTCGTAATCCGCCGCCAAGGCAAAGGCACTTTCGTGGCCACACACGAGGAAAAGCAGGTTCAGTTTCGCTTCTTAAAGCTAGTGCCCGACGATGGCGCACCCGGCAGCGAAGGCCCGGCAGAGCGCGAAATCTTGGAATGCAAAAAATCCCGCGCCAGCGCAGAAATCGCCAAGCTCCTCAGCCTGCGCACAGGCGATGCCGTGCTACAAATCCGCCGCGTGCTCTCCTTCAAACACATCCCCGCTATCCTAGAAGACATCTGGCTCCCCGCCGCCCCCTTCAAGGGTCTCAGCGCCGAGCAACTGGCCAATTACCCCGGCCCCAGCTACGCTCTGTTTGAGACCGAATACAACGTCCGCATGCTCCGCGCAGATGAGAAAATCCGTGCCTTGCCGGCTTCGAATGAGCAAAGTTTGCTATTGAAAGTGAAGCAGGACACACCCTTGCTCTTCGTCGAGCGCGTAGCATTCACCTACCGCGACACCCCGATGGAACTGCGCCGTGGGTACTACCGCACCGATACGCATCATTATTTCAACACACTCAATTGAGCTTGGAGCAGCGCGTATGCCTGATCGCAAGAAAACTTCCAGTGAATTCAAAGGCAACAAATCCTATTTGCCCAGCAAACCTTGCACGGTCTGCGGGCGGGAGATGACGTGGCGCAAGGCTTGGGCTAAGAATTGGGAAGAGGTGAAATACTGTTCTGAAGCTTGTCGGCGGGTGAAACCTTCTTAGATGATTGGTATATAAAAATTCGTATGAATACTATATGAATTAAAAAATAAAATTGAGGCTTGCAAAACAGGTAATCTATTCATGAGCCAAGTCACCAATACCGTTCGCTTTGTCCTCGACGGCAAAATCGTTGAAGCCCAAGGCAAGCGCCGCACCACCACCGTTTTAGATCACCTGCGTGAAGGGCTGATGCGCACCGGTACTAAAGAGGGCTGTGCAGAAGGTGACTGCGGTGCCTGCGTGGTGCTAGTTGGACAACTCAATACCCAAGGCACAGGCGTAGATTACGTGCCAGTGAACTCGTGCATGCAACTCTTGCCTTCGCTCGATGGCAAATCACTCAAAACCGTAGAGAGCTTGAAGAAGCCCGCTGGGAGGTTACACCCAATTCAACAGGAAATGGTCGATTTCTTTGGCTCGCAATGCGGCTTTTTCACGCCGGGCATCGTGATGAGCCTGACCGGCATGGTGCAAACCAATGCCTGCCCGAGCCGCGCGCAAGTCAATGATGCGCTCAGCGGTAATCTGTGCCGCTGTACCGGCTACAAGCCCATCATTGATGCCACCCTCAAAGCATGCCAGCGGCCAGCAGCTGAATTGAAAATTGAAGATGCGCAAGATGTGGCGCTACTCAAAGAGATTGCGCGCGACAAGCAGCCCACGCTGGGGCTGGAAGGCCAAATCGTGATTCAACCAGTGGTGCGCACGAAAAAGGGCAGTGAATTCGTCTCACCGAGCACGGTGGATGAAGTGGCGAAATATTTGACCGAGTACCCGCAAGCCACGCTGCTTGCAGGCAGCACAGAGATTGGCCTGCAAGTGAACAAGCAGTTTGCGCGACCCGCGAACATTTGCTACTTGGGCAATGTGGCAGAACTCTTGGCCGTGAAAGACACTTCGCAAGCATGGCTGATTGGCGCTGCTGTGCCGCTAGAAAACGTGATGAATTTGGTGAGCGAGGCTTATCCAGATTTTGCAGAAGTGCTGCGCCGATTTGGCTCGCCGCCGATCCGCTCTACCGCCACACTCGCGGGCAACATTGCCAACGGCTCGCCGATTGGCGACACCATGCCTTGCTTGATGGCTCTTGAAGCCAAGCTGCATTTGCGCAAAGGCGATAAGAAGCGCATCGTGGCGCTCGATGCGTTTTACACCGGCATGAAAGCCAGCGTCTTGCAACCCGGCGAATTCATCACCGCGATTGAATTGGCTAAGCCTAAAGCTGGTCAATCCTTCAAGGCCCACAAGATCAGCAAGCGCTTTGATCAAGACATTTCTGCCACCTGCGCTGCGATGAGTTTTGAACTCGTCAACGGCAAACTCAAAAACGTCAAGCTCGCCTACAACGGCATGGCACCTGCACCGTGCCGTGCCCCCAAAATTGAGGCTGTGCTTGAGGGCAAATCACCTTTCGACGTGAAAGCCAGTGAGATTGATGCGGCGATTACCACCAGCTTCCCCGCTCGCGATGGCCTGCGCGCCACCTGGGCCTATCGCTCGCTGGTCGCCAGAAATCTTGTACTCGAATTTGTGGAATCCGCCACGCCCGCGATGAAAGAGGCCGCTTAAATGAATGCCCCCACCACCCTCAAAGAACTCCTGCCTGCCAGCTATACAGAGCAGGGTGGCAGCTTGGTGCACGAATCCGCGCACCTGCATGTGACCGGCGCAGCCGTCTATACCGACGATATCCCTGAGCTGCGCGGCACGCTTTACGCGGCGCTGATCTTGTCTCCCGTGGCGCACGGTGAGTTGATCGGCGAAGGCATTGATCGCGCAGCCATTCTTGCTGAGCATGGCGTGGTGGCCGTTTACACCGCACGTGATATCCCTGGCGAAAACAATTGCGGCCCTATCGTTCATGACGATCCGTTTCTGGCGGCCGGCAAGGTTGAGTTTTTAGGGCAGGCGGTGGCCGTGGTCGTGGCCACCGACATGCTTTATGCCCGCGAAGTGGCGAAGAATGCCAAGGTTTTGGTGAAAGAGCTGCCCGCGATTCTCACCATTGAAGAGGCGCTGGCACAGCAAAGCTTCATCATGCCCGCCAAAGCCATCACGCGCGGCAAACCAGCGGAAGCGATTGCCGCCGCGCCCCACAAGCTTTCTGGCTCCACCTACTGCGGCCAGCAGGAGCAGTTTTATCTCGAAGGTCAGATCACCTACGCCGTGCCGCGCGAAGACAACCAGCTCACGTTGTATGTGAGCACCCAACACCCCGATGGCAACCAGCGCGAGGCCGCTGCCGCTTTGAATCTCACGACCAAAGACGTCGAAGTGATTTGCCGGCGCATGGGCGGAGGCTTTGGTGGCAAAGAGGGCAATGCCTCGATCTTTTCGCAATCAGCCGCGCTGGCTGCGCACAAGCTGCAAAAGCCCGTGAAGCTGCGCGTCAACCGCGATGACGACATGATGATCACTGGCAAACGCCATGATTTCCGCTTGGATTACACCGTGGGCTTTGACGACCAGGGGCGCATTCTCGGGGTGGATTTCATGATCGCATCGCGCTGCGGCTACTCAACCGACTATTCCGGCCCAGTGAACAACCGCGCTGTGCTGCACATCGACAATTGCTACTACCTGCCCAACCTCCACATCATCAGCCACCGCTGCAAAACGCATACCCAGAGCGCCACGGCCTTCCGTGGCTTTGGCGGCCCGCAGGGTATGTTTGGCATCGAGACGGTGATTGAAGAGATCGCGCAGGCTACAGGCAAAGATGCTTTGGATGTGCGCCAAATCAATCTGTACCAAGAGCCTGCGATATCTGGCAACGCGGAAACCATGACGACGCAATACGGCCAGCAGATCAAAGACTGGGTGGGCGATCGCGTCATCAACCAAGTGGAAGCCGAATCCAAATACCGCGAGCGGCGCGCCGTTGTCAACGCCTTCAACGCGCAAAGCAAAACCCGCAAGCGCG
>JANMDE010000265.1:0-2081 GCA_031376105.1 Variovorax sp.
GATTCGTCCAGTTGCTCATGTTGATCACTCCGTTTAAGTTAAGTCAAAATCGAAAAGCCGATGAGCAACTATAACTCTTGTATAAGACTTATGCAATATCTTCTGTCTTATAGAAGAGTAAATCTAATTCCAATAAAATCAATGGGTTATGAATATTTTTCGTAATGCAAAATTATATTTTCTATATTGAGAAATTATTCTGCATTGCAGCAATTTCTTATTCTCATATTATGAAAGCAATGTTCTGCATTGTGAAAATTCTTGCATCCGACCGCAGTAACGCAATCAAGCCCGAAATTTATTCGTGATGGGATAGCGCCAATCTTTCCCGAAACTGCGGTGCGTTACCCGAATGCCGGGGGGCGCTTGGCGGCGTTTGTATTCGTTGATTTGGATCAGGCGAGTGACGCGCTCGACGTCGGCTCTCGGGTAGCCCGCCGCGATGATCTCTTCGATGCTTTGGTCGTTTTCCATGTAGCGCTCTAGGATCGCGTCGAGGATGTCGTAGGGCGGGAGGCTGTCTTGGTCTTTTTGGTCGGCGCGCAGTTCCGCGCTGGGCGGGCGGGTGATGATGCGCTCTGGGATGGGATTGACGCCTGTGCCATAAGGGTCATGCGCATTGCGCCAATGGCAGAGCTTGAAGACGGTGGTTTTGGCGAGGTCTTTAATCACGGCGACGCCGCCGGCCATATCGCCATAAAGCGTGCAATAGCCGGTGGCCATTTCGCTTTTGTTGCCGGTGGTGAGCACAATGCTGCCGAATTTATTGGACAAGGCCATGAGCAGCGTGCCGCGAATGCGGGCTTGGATGTTTTCTTCGGTGGTGTCTTCGGCGCGGCCTTTGAATTCTTCCGCCAGTGTGGCTTTGAAGGCTTCAAACATCGGCACGATGGAATGCTCGTCGTAACGCACCTTCATTCGAGCAGCCATCTCGCGTGCATCGATCCAAGAAATATCTGCGGTGTAGGGCGACGGCATCATCACAGCGCGCACGTTTGGGGCACCAATCGCGTCCACCGCAATCGCCATCACGAGCGCGGAATCGATGCCGCCAGACAAACCAAGCAAGGCGCTAGGGAAGCCGTTTTTGCCAATATAGTCGCGCACACCCAGCACCAACGCATGCCATAAATCTTCTTCAGCAGAAGTTTCTTGCACCGTATTCGCTATTAATTCAATAGCATACTTTGTAGTATTTATAAGGGCAATATCCTGTTTTCTCTTCAAGACCTGCACTTCAAGCATATCAACGACAAACGAAGCCGCCCTGCCCGCCAGAGCACCGTCTGCCTGCAAAGCAAACGAGCGCCCCTCAAACACGATCTCATCTTGCCCGCCCACGCAATGCGCATACACCAGCGGCAGACCCGTAGCCAGCGCGCGGTCTCGCATCTGCGCCTCGCGCTCTGCGCCTTTGCCGACATGCCATGGCGAGGCGTTGATCACCACCAGCATTTCAGCGCCCGCTTCTTTGGCCAAAAAAGCGGGCTCGTCAAACCAAGCATCTTCGCAAATCAGCAGCCCGACTGAGATGCCTTCCACCTGAAACACACAACTGCCCTGCCCCGGCGCAAAGTAGCGCCGCTCATCAAACACTTGGTAATTCGGCAGCTCGCGCTTGGCATACGTCTCCATTTTTCGGCCTTCGCAAAGCACGCTGGCCGCGTTATGCCGCTTTTGAATGCTCACGCTTTTGCCGCGCTGGCTCGTTCCCGTGGGATGCCCCACAATCACATGCAAACCCTTCAAATCGGCCAACTCAGTCGCCACGCGGCTCACAGCTTCATCGCAACCCGCCATAAATGCAGGCCGCAGCAGCAAGTCTTCTGGCGGATAGCCGCAAATTGACAATTCCGGCGTGATCACCAGCCGAGCGCCCCGCGCATACGCTTGGCGCGCTGCCGCGATGATTTTGCTGGCATTGCCAACAAGGTCTCCCACCGTGAGGTTTAATTGGGCAACACAGAGATTCAAAGTCATAACAGTGAAGAAAATTCGAGGCAATCCAGACAACATGGTCACGCAAAAGGATTATGTCACCCGCATCCATCGCTCGCCGCTGGAAATAGATGCCCTTCAGT
>JANMDE010000283.1:0-4044 GCA_031376105.1 Variovorax sp.
GCCTTCGCCTGCGCGAGGCTGGGTTCGACGTAGGCGGTGATGGTTTGTAGGCTGTTGGGGTTCAGGGCTTCTAGGAAGTCTTTGCCGCCGGCGTCGGGGTGTTCGGTGTTGAAGAGGCGGTCATACAAGCGGATTTCTGCTTGGACGGCATCTTGCGCGCCGACCCAGGTGATGACGCCTTTGACTTTGACTGCGTCGCTTCCCGGGGTGCCACTTTTAGTGTCTTTTAGCACTCTGGCCGTTATAGAATCAGCGCGGAGTGCTCCTGATTTAATAGCGTCTTGGCTGCTGCCTTCTGGGTAGCTTGCACCTTCCACCTCAATCACGTAGCCGTATTTGAGGCGCACTTTGTTGCCGGGGAAGAGCCGGAAGAAGCCTTTGCTGGGCACTTCTTCGTAATCAGTGCGCTCGATCCAGACTTCTTTGCCGATCTTGAATTGCCGCTTGCCTAAGTCGGGCAAATGCGGATGCACCGGGGCGCTGCAATCTTCCAGATGCTCTGCGCTGCCGAAGGCTTCTTCCCAGTTGGTGAGGATGAGCTTGAGGGGCTCCAAGACGGCCATGGCGCGGGGGGCGATAGGGTCTAGGGTTTCGCGCAGGCAGCCTTCAAGCGTGGCGTAGTCAATCCAACTGTCTGATTTGGTGACGCCGATGCGCTCTGCGAAGAGTTGCAGGCTCTCAGGTGTGTAGCCACGGCGGCGCAGGCCAACGATGGTGGGCATGCGCGGATCATCCCAGCCGCTGACTTTGTGGTCATACACGAGCTGGGCGAGTTTGCGTTTGCTGGTGATGACGTAGGTGAGGTTGAGCCGGGCGAATTCGTATTGGCGCGGGGGTGGGCTGGCGAGCAAGCCGCCTTCGATCAAGCGCTCCAAGAGCCAGTTGTACCAAGGGCGCTGGTCTTCAAATTCTAGGGTACAGATGCTGTGGGTGATTTGCTCCAGCGCGTCTTCAATCGGGTGCGCGTAGGCATACATCGGGTAGATGCACCAGGTGTCGCCCGTGTTGTGATGGGTGGCGCGGCGAATGCGGTAAATGGCGGGATCACGCAGGTTGATGTTGGGTGAGGCCATGTCAATTTTGGCGCGCAAAACCATGCTACCGTCTTCATGCTGGCCATCGCGCATTTCTCTGAATCGCACCAAATTTTCAGCAGGTGTGCGGGTGCGGAAGGGGCTGTTGGTGCCGGGCTTAGAAAAATCGCCACGGCTCAAGCGCATTTGCTCAGCAGTTTGCTCGTCCACATAAGCCAAGCCCGCTTCGATCAGGTGTTCGGCTGCGCGATACATGAAGCCAAAATAATCGCTGGCTTGGTAGGGCGCAGCGTTTGCCGAGCCATTCCATTCAAAGCCAAGCCATTTCACGGTGTCGATGATGCCGTTGACGTATTCGGTGTCTTCTTTTTCTGGGTTGGTGTCGTCAAAGCGAAGATGGCAGATGCCGCCGTAGTCTCGGGCGAGGCCGAAATTAAGGCAAATGCTTTTGGCATGGCCGACGTGCAAATAGCCATTGGGCTCGGGCGGGAAGCGGGTGCGGATTTTGGCGGAGTCAGGCTGGCCAGCGGCTTGGTGCGCGGCATCGCCGGGCGAGCCTGCCCATGTGCGGGCGGCATACGTGCCTTGGGCGAGATCGGCTTCAATGATTTGGCGCAGAAAGTTACTGGGCTTGGAGGCTTCGGGGGCGGCGGCAGGAGTCGAGGGGCTGTTAACGGTCATGCCCCGATTTTAGGGTGCGCGGCTCTCAGATTACAGCCAGATACCGTATTTGCACTCTAGACGACAACGCAGAGCGCAGGCCAGCCGTTGGAGGAGGACTGCTTTTTAAAGGAGATCATCATGAAAGCATGGATGGCAAGCGCCGCAATGGCTGCAACACTCGCGGCTGGTGCTGCGCAAGCGGGCGATGTGAGTTGGAGCGTGACGGTGGGTTCGCCCCGGCCTGCGCCGAGAGTGATTTATGCGCCGCCGCCCGTGGTGTATGCCCCGCCTCCGGTGGTTTATCACCCGGCGCCAGTGGTGTATCAGCCGGTTTATCAGCCTGTGGTCTATGCGCAGCCTGTCTATGCCATCCCGCCTGGACATTTGAAGAAGTGGCACAAGCATGGCCATCGCTATCCGGGCGCTGTGGTGTATGCGCAGCCTCGCGGCTACTACCGCTATTGAGCCTTGGGCCGCTGGCGGGAATCAGGCCGCAAAGGGCTGGGGTTCGGTGTCTCTTAAAGCGTCGCGTAGCGCGAGTGCTTTGACGAAGCGCTGAAACGCGTGGGCGCAGTTTTCGGAGTCAACCAGCAAAGGCATGTGGCCGCAATTCAAGTCTACATACTGAGATTGGGTGATTTCAGCCACGGTGCGCTGATCTCGCTGGAGCACGATGCGGTCATGCCGACCACACAATATCAGCAAAGGCGGCGGCTTGTCGCGCATTTTGTCAAACACGCGGCGCACACTGGCGCCGTCGAGTGGGCGCATGCTGTTGATGGTCTGGGGGCTGGTGCGATCGAGCACTTTGCGCAAATAACTGGTGAGCAGTGCTTTCTCTGCTGAATCTGCATAGCCCATCTCCTGCGCGCCGCGCGAGGCCAGCACTTGGCGGCCAAGCCGGGAGGCTGAAAGAATAGGCGTGGTGGCTGCCACATGCAGTTTGAAGCGCCCTTGGCTGAGCATCGGGGCGGAAGCCAAGCTCAGGCTGAGAAAGCGCTCTGGCGAGGCGGCGTAAAGCGCTGCGCCGACCACGCCGCCCGCACTATGACCGACCCAATGGCATTTCTTGATACCTAGCTTCACAAGCACGCGATGCGCGTAGTAAACCAAATCTGGAATGGCGTTGCTGTAAGGTAAATTTTGATTCACGCCCATGGCCGGCGGATCGCACAGCACGACCCGGAAATCCCGCGAAAGCAGTCGAGCGAAATCTTTGAAGCTTTCTGCATCGTTGAGCTGGGCAGGCCAGCACACCACCCAATCACCCTGCGCGCCCAAGAGCTGGGCAGTGAAATTTCCGCGTTCGGTGGTGATGCTGATGTTTTTCAAGGGCACATGCTTGGATGATGAACAGCTCAGGGCTGAATCAAGCATACAGCATTTGTAAGGCTCACTTACAGATTTGCCAACGCACAATACGCAAATTTAGCGCCTAGCTGAAGGCAGGCGGATGTTGGCAGCCAAGCCGCCGGTGGAGGAGTTGTGCAGGCTGAAGCTGCCGCCCAGGCGCTGTATCGTTTTCTCCACAATGGCCAGGCCGAGGCCTGCTCCTGTGGCGGCAGTGCGGGCCACATCGCCTCGGAAGAAGGGTTTGGTGAGGTGTTTGAGTGTTTCTTCTGCGGCACCCGGGCCATGATCGCGCACCTTGAGCAAGACCCAGCCATCGCGCTCGCGGGCGGCGATGTCAAGCTGGGTTACGCCGGTGTTGACGTTTTTGCCGTATTTGCGAGCGTTTTCGACCAAATTGGTGATGACGCGTGTCAATTCCACTTCGTCGCCCATCACATGAAAGTCAGCAGGCAGATCGAGCTTGACGCGAAGGTCATCCGTTTGCTGGACAGACAGAACGCAGGCTTCAATCACGTCATTCAGCGCCACAGGGCGCAGATGCTGCTGGTCGGTGGGGCGGGCGTAGTCTAAGAATTTATCAATGATGGCATCGAGCTGCTCCAGATCGCTCACCATATGATTGCGCGCCACATCATCCGCCACGCTCATCTCAGTTTCTAGGCGCAGGCGGGCCAGCGGCGTGCGCAGATCATGCGAGATACCGGCCAGCATGACGGCGCGATCCTGCTCGATTTTTGCGAGCTGCTCGGCCATCCGGTTAAAACCGGCGTTTACTTCGCGGATTTCGCTGGTGACGGCATCTTCATTCAAGCGGCTTGCATCAAAATCGCCATCTTTGACGCGGCTGGCTGCAAACGACAACGCTTTGAGCGGCCGGTTGATCAGCCGCGCAATTAGCGCCGCGCCCGCCAGCGAGAGCAGGGCGGCAATCGAGAGCCAAATCAGCCAAGCGCTGCCGGGCACGGGCGCAAGCCGCGCTAGATCGGTTTGCAGC
>JANMDE010000360.1:0-3505 GCA_031376105.1 Variovorax sp.
CACACCAATGAGCGCTTGAATGATGCGGTGGCTGAGCCCGTGGTTTATATGATGGACCGCTATGTGGTGGGCGGGTTTTATCGTATCCATGCCGAGCGCGGTGTGGATGAGAATTTGAATGCGCCCGGCGCGCAGTTTGTGCCGCTGGCCTTTGATAAATCTGCCCATATGCCCCAGCCCGGTGCGAAGCCAGGAGCGAGTGTGCCCAATCGGTTTTATATGTATGGCGTGATCGGGCGCTTGGCGATGCTCGCGGCCAGCTACGAGTTGGAAGCCACCGATCCTGAGGCAGAGGTGTATGAGTGAGGCACAGAGTCTTGGGCTAAGGCCGTAACACTAGCCAATATGACTCGCATGGGGCGATGACCGAACAACAGGTTCGGCGTACGGTTGAAAGGCTTTACCATCAGCCAAGTGTGTGATTGAGCTGGAGAACGCCTAATGAGAACTTATTTGACCTGTAGATAATTTAATTTAAGCTTTGAGTTTAGCTCTCACGCAGTTCGTGCCTGCACGCATCTTATGATTGCGTTTCAAGCTGTTTGATGAAATGCGCTGCCACATCCCACCCCGCCTGTTGATGAATTTCCTGAAAACAGGTGGGGCTGGTGACATTGATTTCGGTGAGTTGCTCGCCGATCACATCCAAGCCAATCAGAAACAGGCCACGGGCGGCGAGAATCGGGCCGATATAGTCTGCAATCGCTCGGTCTTGTGCCGTGAGCGGTTGCGCTACGCCTTTGCCACCCGCTGCTAAATTGCCACGCACTTCGCCGCCTTGCGGGATGCGCGCGAGGCTATAGGGCACGGGCGCACCGTTGATCACCAAGATGCGTTTATCGCCTTGTTCAATCGCCGGAATGAATTTTTGCACCATCACAGTCTGCGCGCCGTCTTTGTTTAGCGTCTCGATGATGCCGCCCAAGTTCAGGCCATCGGCCTTTACGCGAAAAATGCCTGCGCCGCCCATGCCGTCGAGTGGTTTTAAGATGATGTCGTGATGCTCGGCATGAAAGCGCTTGATGTCAGATGCATCACGCGTCACCAGCGTGGGCGAGACGAACTGGGGAAACTCCATAATCGCCAGCTTCTCAGGATGATCGCGCAGCGAGCGGGCTTTGTTAAACACTTTCGCGCCCTCGCGTTCGGCTTGCTCCAGCAGATGTGTGGCGTAGAAGTATTCGCTATCGAAGGGCGGATCTTTGCGCATGATCACGGCATCAAAATCCTTGAGCAGGGCGGCGCGCTCATTCGGTTTTTCTTGCTTCGCCGTGAACCAAACATCCTGCTGGCCAGTGAGCGAAATATCACGCACGTAGGCGGTGACGAAGCCGCCGCTTTGCCACATGATGTCTTTGGGCTCACAAGCGCTTAAGGTGTGGCCACGCTCAGCAGCGGCGCGCATCATCGCAAAGGTGCTGTCTTTGTAGATTTTGAAGGATTCGAGCGGGTCAGCAATGAAGAGGATGTGCATCAATGTTCTCGGGAATTAGATTTCAGTTTTAAGCTTTAGCCCGGTAGTTTTGCACAAACAGCGCCAACGCGCCCGCCACCACGCCCCAGAAAGCCGAGCCAATGCCAGCAATGGCCACGCCGCTCAACGTGACGAGGAAGGTGATGATGGCGGCATCGCGGTGCTTTTCTTCTTGCAAGGCCATGGCCAAACCGTTGGCAATCGTGCCCAACAAAGCGAGACCAGCAATCGCGGCGATCAACTCTTTGGGAAAAGCGGTGAGCAGGGCGGTGACGATACTGGCAAAGAGTCCGATGAAGATGTAAATGATGCCGCAAACAGAGGAGGCGATATAGCGCCTGTCCGCATCAGGATGCGCTTCTTTGCCCATGCAAATGGCGGCGGTGATGGCGCTTAAGTTGAGTGCGAATGCACCGAATGGCGCGAGCAGAAATGTGGCCACGCCCGTCATACTGATGATTTTAGACAACGGCAGTTGGTATCCAGAGGCGCGAATCGCCGCCACACCAGGAAGATTCTGCGAAGCCATCGTCACCATAAACAGCGGCAGCGCCAAACTAATTGCGGCTTGCCAGCTGAACGCAGGAATCACAAAAACGGGCTTTGCTAAAGAAAATGCAATGTCAACCCCTATATATTGGGCATTAATTGCTGCATAAATAATAGCAACTAGTAGCGTGAACGGCACCGCATACCGAGCAGAAAAGCGCTTACTCAGTAAATACGCGATCAGCATCAGCGCCACCAAAGGCAGATTGGTTTGCGCGACCACAAAGCCTTGCATGCCAAAACGCGCCAGCACGCCAGCCAGCAAGGCCGCCGCAATCGCCATCGGAATGCGGTCCATCAGTCTCTCAAACAAACCTGTTGCACCGGAAAGCGTGATCAGCACGGCGCACAACATGAAGGCGCCGACTGCCTCATTCATAGAGTAGCTTTGCCCTGAGGCACCAGCCACGCCCGCCACAGTCAGAACAGCTGCGCCCGGCGTGCTCCAAGCCACCATCACTGGTTTGCGCAAGATCAGTGAAGGAACCAGAGAACACAAGCCCATGCCAATGCCCAGCGCCCACATCCATGATGTGAGCTGCTCGGGCGTGGCTTTGAATGCTTGAGCCGCGGAAAACACAATGGCCACCGAGCTGGTGAAGCCCACGAGCACGGCAACAAAACCAGCAGTTGCCGCAGACAGAGAAAAGTCTTTGAAAAAACGCATGCTCAGATTAGAACGCAAGATACCTCTGGCATTGTTGCTAAAGAGGATGCTGCTTGATGCGTCAACCGTCGTGCCAGTTGCGTGATTTAAATTTCAACTTTAGAGCCCAGCTCCACCACCGCATTGTTGGGCAAGCGCAGGAAATCAGCAGCGGCGCTGGCATTGTGGTGCATCTGAGCGAAGAGCTTTTCGCGCCATTCGCTCATGCCGCCGCCGATGGTGGGCACTACGGTGTCGCGGGATAGGAAATAGCTGGTTTGCATCGGATCCAGTGCGCAGCCGCGTCCCACGATCTGCTGTAGGGCTTCTGGCACGTCAGGATCGTTTTTGAAACCGAAATTTAAAGTTACCTGCCAGCAATCGTGACCCATCGACTCGATTTGCACGCGCTTGTTCAGGCCAATCCAAGGCACTTCATGGCTCTTAACGGTGACAAACAGATTGTGTTCATGCAGCACTTTGTTGTGTTTCAGGTTATGCAGCAGCGCGTTAGGCACTGTGCCCAAATCGCTGGACAGAAAAACGGCAGTGCCTTCTACGCGCACTGGTGGGCTCAGGAACACCGCCTCCAAAAAGCTCTTTAGTTCAATGCCGTCAGACTTGGATTTTTCATGCAGGAGTTTGCGACCTTGCTTCCAAGTCATCATGAGGGTGAAAATGGCCGCACCAATCGCCAACGGGAACCAGCCGCCGTCAAACAGCTTAAGCATGTTAGAAGCCCAAAATGCAAAATCGACCACAAAAAACACACCTGTAGCAGCGATGCAAAGCCAAAGTGGGTATTTCCAAGCATGGCGAATCACGAAAAACGTGAG
>JANMDE010000491.1:0-3804 GCA_031376105.1 Variovorax sp.
CTTTGAAGCTGGGCGTGCCGCTCCAGCGACCCGTATACCAGCCATCCGCGCCCGTCTCAAGTTGCACGGCGATCAAATGCGCAATGCCAAAGCGCTGGGCAATCGGCTCGGTCACGAATTCATTGGTGGCGGTCACGAGCAATATCTCATCGCCTGCTGCGCGGTGTTTGGCGAGCAGGTCTAGGGCTGGTTTTTTGATGTTTTTCTCAATGATTGCCCGCATATAGTCTGCACGGAGTGCTATAGATTCAGTAGCGCCATGCTCTCGAATCGCCTCGGTGGCAAACATCAAATATTCTTCGGGATCGAGTTTACCAATTTTGTAATTTTCAAAAAACGCATCGTTGCGCCGCTTGAATTCCACCGGATCGCGCCAGCCGCGCTCCACCGTGTAGTCACCCCAGGCGTGATCGCTGTCAATCGGCAGCAGGGTGTGGTCTAAATCAAAAAGTGCGAGTTTCATAAAGAGCAGGAGTTACACAACACATCCAACTTTGTTGTATAAATTTTGAAAACACAAATCAAAGGCTTTCCAGCATGCTTTTCACCAGCGGCACAGTGATCGCGCGTTTGGTGGCTAGTGAATAGCCGTCAAGCTGCTCCAAGAGCTGCATCAAAGAATTGAGATCGCGGGAGAAACGGGCGAGGATGAAATCCATCACGTCATCGCCCAGAAAAATACCGCGTGCATCGGCCTCGCGGCGAAGCACGGCGCGGCGCTCGGGCTCAGTGAGCACTTGCAGCGCAAACACATGGCCCCAGCCCAGTCGGGTGCGCAAATCATCGCGCAGCGGCAAATCAGCGGGCGGCAGGCTGCCAGCGGCCAAAATCCAGCGCTGCTCGGTTTGCGCGTTGACAAAATAATTGAAGGCGGCCTGCTGTTGCACTGCGCTGTAGCCCTGAACATCATCCAGCATCACAGCCACCCAATGCGGGTTGAACTCGGGCGGCTCGTGCATCGACGGATCGAGCCAACCCACCTCGCCGCCTTGGCTTCGCAACGCCTCGCGTACGGCTTTGAGCAAATACGATTTGCCGCTGGCGCTCTCACCCCAAAGATAGGTGGGCACAGGTGAGCGCAGCGTAGCCGCACTGGACGACTGGCCTTCGCCCACCCAGAGCCGCAAATGTTCTATCGCAGCGCCATTCGGGCCGGGCAAGAAGTTCGCCAAGGCTGGCGCGGGAGACAAGGCGATATCGAGCGCGATTTGCTTCATTTCATGCCGCGATATAAATCTGAGGCCAGATACTGCGCTTGAATGCGCCGAATCGCCACCAGCAGCACGGCGCTCGCAGGCAGCGCGATCAACACCCCCACAAAACCAAACATCTGCCCAAACGCCAGAAGCGCAAAAATCACCGCCAGTGGATGCAGGCCAATCCGCTCACCCACCAAACGCGGCGTGAGAAACAGGCTTTCAATCAGTTGCCCCGAGCCATACACTGCCGCAACCATGATCACCGCTTTGAAAGACGCAAACTCCAGCAGGCCAGCCAGCAGCGCCAGCACTAAACCAATGCCAAAGCCCACATAGGGCACAAAAATTGCCAAGCCCGTGAACACGCCAATCGGAAGCGCCAAATCTAGGCCAAACAGCGCCAAGCCGATGCTGTAAAACATCGCCAAAATCAGCATCACCAGCATCTGCCCACGTAGATATTGCCCCAGCACTTCATCGGCCTCGCTCATGAAGCCGTCATACGCACTGCGCATGCGCGGCGGCACGAGCTGCACTGCGCGTTGCACAAAACTCTCCCAATCCATGAGCAGGTAAAACAGAGCCACCGGGATCAAAATCGCATTGCCGATCAGCGTCAAAGCCACGCTGCCGCCCACTTTGAGCGACGAGAGAATCGCCGCCACGCCATCCTCCACATTGGCATTGAGATACTTGAGTACAAAAGCTTTGACGCTGGCCACATCCAGCGAGATATGAATCCCGAAGCTCTTGAGCATGGGCGCAGCCCAGGTGTTGAGCCGCTCGGCCAGCGCAGGCAATTGCTCGCGCAGCAGCGGGATTTCTTTGGCCAAAATCGGCACGATGAGCAGCGCAATCGCCAGCACCGCCAAAATGAAAAGCAGCTCGACGATCAACACCGCCAGCAGGCGCGGCAGCTTGCCGCCCCAAACGCTGTCGAGCTTGTTGACCAGCGGCGTGAGTGCGTAAGCCAACACCGCAGCCACCACAAATGGCGTGAGTACCGGCCCGAGCAACCAGACCACCAACACCGTCGCCGCTGCAATCGCGCTCCAAGCAGCAGCGGTTTTTTGTGTTTTGGTGAATTGCATACAGGGTTGAGGCTAGAAAATTTACAATCGAGGCAATTTTACGGGTTTAAACCAGCATTTCGCCGCGTTTTTAAGGCCTTTTTGGCCTCTTACCCTTGTATTTCCTGCGCAGTCAGCTATCAAATCATGAGCAATTCACCCTCCCCCCTGTCCTACAAAGCTGCCGGCGTGGACATCGATGCAGGCGACGCGCTGGTCGAGCGCATCAAACCGCTGGCCAAGCGCACCCTACGCGAAGGCGTGTTGGGCGGCATTGGCGGCTTTGGCGCACTGTTTGAAATCCCCAAGCGTTTTAAAGAGCCGGTGTTGGTCAGCGGCACAGATGGCGTAGGCACGAAGCTGCGTTTGGCGTTTGAATGGAACATGCACAACACCGTGGGCATTGATTTGGTGGCCATGAGCGTGAACGACGTGTTGGTGCAAGGCGCAGAACCCATGTTTTTCTTGGATTACTTTGCCTGCGGCAAGCTGGATATTGACACGGCAGGGGCGGTAATCGGCGGTATCGCCAAGGGCTGCGAGCTCTCGGGCTGCGCTTTGATTGGCGGCGAAACGGCGGAAATGCCGGGCATGTATCCGGCAGGCGAATACGATTTGGCCGGCTTTTGCGTGGGCGCAGCGGAAAAATCGAAGCTGCTGCCGCGCCCGAATGTGCAAGCGGGTGACGTGATTCTGGGCTTGGCTTCGAGCGGCGTGCACAGCAATGGCTTTTCGCTGGTGCGCAAGTGCATTGAACGCGCTGGCGATACTGCGCCAGCCATGCTCGATGGCAAGCCATTTAAAGAGGCGTTGATGATGCCGACGCGGCTGTATGTGAAGAATGTGTTGGCGGCTTTGGCTCAGCACGAAGGCGGCATCAAGGCGCTAGCGCACATCACGGGTGGCGGTTTGCTGGAGAACATCCCGCGCGTGTTGCCTGAGGGCTTGGCCGCACACCTGAAGAAGGGCAGTTGGCCGCAAACGGAGCTGTTTGCATGGCTACAGACCACAGCGGGTATTGACGATATTGAGATGAACCGGACGTTCAACAACGGCATCGGCATGATCGTGGTGGTTGACCCTTCCGAGGCTGTGGCCTGCGCAGCGACTTTGACAGGTTTGGGTGAGCAGGTGTATTCGATTGGCCAAATGGCTGCGCAACATGATGGGGCGGCTGTTGTTGTCTCTTAGTTTATGTATTTTCAGGGGTTTGCCCTTATATTATCTGCATAGTTTGCTATTTAATTAATAGCAATATTGCGCTTTTTTCGGGACCTTTGGGGCGTTTCTTTTTTGATGGAGCGGCCGCGATAAAGGGTTGAACTCCCACGTCTTTATGCGCTGCTTGGGGGTCGCCCGTGTAATGCGGCTTTGCGTCTGGCTCCATGTCCTCCGGCGGGGATTGGCGTGGTCTTCTCCGGTTGATGTTCTTTCCCCGCCTCCCCCTTTACTTACGCCATCCGCCCCGACCGCTCTGGCGAGCTTAGCTGGAGTCGTGAACTTCGTGCACCACCAGAATCCATGCCCTTGTGATG
>JANMDE010000516.1:0-6046 GCA_031376105.1 Variovorax sp.
AACACACGGGTGGCCCCCATGCAGCGCATAAAAACGTGGGAGTTCAACCCTTTATTGCCGTATCAATAGTGCCCATAAGTTTGCAACATAGCAACCCATGCACTCAGCATTGGGCCCAGGCCTGCGTGCAACTTACATTTCTAGGGCTTAGTCTGCTTAGGAATTTGAAGATGCATATTATGGTGATCGGCGCGGGTATCGTGGGTTGCGCAACGGCGTATCAGCTGCTTCGCGATGGTCACACCGTGGAGCTCATTGACGCACACGCGCAGGCCGGGTGCGTGAGCAGCTTTGCCAATGGTGCGCAGCTGAGCTACAGCTATGTGGAGCCGCTGGCCTCGCCCGCCACGCTGCGCGCCCTGCCCAAATTGTTGTTTGAGAAAGAATCTGCGCTACGCTTTGAGCTGCGCATGGATTGGCGGCAATGGATTTGGGGGCTGCGCTTTCTGGCGGCTTGCCGCACGAGTCAAACACAGCGCGGCACGCGGGCATTGCTTGAGCTGGCTAACTTAAGCCGCTGTACCTTAGAGGCTTGGATGCAAGACAACCCCTGGGAATTTGACTTTGCCCGCAACGGCAAACTCGTGCTCTGCCGTGATGCGCAAAGCTTGCAAGCGCAGGCGAGGCAAGTGCAATTGCAAGCGAGTATGGGCTGCGAGCAAGAGATTCTTTCTACTGTGCAATGCATCGAACGCGCGCCGATCTTGGCAGAGTCAGACGCTGTATTTGCAGGCGGTATTTGGACGGCCAGTGAATGCATGGCTGATCCTTATAAGCTGTGCCAAAACCTTGTGCAAAGCATCGAAGGGCGCGGCGGCATCTTGCAATTTTCGCATCGCGTTCAATCCATCGAACTGCGCCAAGGCCGATTTCATGCTTTGCACACATCGCAAAGCACACTAAAAGGCGATGCCTGCGTGATCACCGCCGGTACAGCCACGCCCGCTCTATGCGAGCCGCTCGGCATTCATTTACCAATTTACCCAATCAAGGGCTACAGCGTCACCGTGCCGATCGTGGATGCCAGCAAAGTCGCCCCGTGCAGCATCACAGATTTGGGGCTCAAGACGGTGTTTGCGCCGATGGGTAAGACCTTGCGCGTGGCCGCGGCGGCAGAGATCGTAGGGCACGATGTCAAAGTGCGGCCAGAGCGCGTGGCGCAAATGTTGCACGCGGTGGATCGCTTGTTTCCAGGGGCATGTGATCTAAGCAGCCCCAGCACTTGGGCGGGATTACGCCCCGCCACACCCAATTCGCTGCCCATCATTGGCGCAAGCCGCATTCCCAATGTGTATCTCAACGCCGGCCAAGGCGCTCTCGGCCTGACCTTGGCAGCCGGCAGCGCCGCTCGCCTCGCTGGTCTGATCGGCACACCATGAAACTACTGCGCGGCCTGCGTCTGCGCGAGCGCCTGCTGCACGCAGCGCGACATCGCCATGGCCAACAAACTGCTCGGCCGCTGCAAAGGACGCAAAGAACGAATCGGCACAGCCACGCTGGGCTCCAGCGGCAATACCGCGACTTTAGATGGATCGGCAGACACAGCCGTGCAACTGTCAACCAGCGCAATGCCCAGGCCATGGTGCGCCAAGGCCAACGCAGCGTGATAGGTCTGCACCGTGACACTCGATTGCAAGCCCACGCCCGCTTCGCGACATGCATGGTTGAGATGCGTGCCCACCGGGTCGCGCACATCCAAGCTGATCACGGGTTTGCCCACCAGGTCTTGCAAGCTCACAGCATCTTTTTTGACCATCGTACTGCTCAGCCAGCCCTTGGGCGCGATGCACATCATGCGCCCCTGCGCCAAGTGCTGTTGCTCCAGCGAAGGATGCGCCACCGAGCTGAATACAAAGCCCACATCTGCTTCTTGCAACACCAGTGCCGAAATAATTTGCGGCGAATGCAGCGCGTCGACAACGACGCGCACATCCGGATGCTTCACGCGAAAGGCTTTCAGCGCACGCGGAATAATTTCATAGCTGAGCGCCAGCACAGTGAGCAAATGCAGCTCATCGGCGCGCTGCCCGGCTTTCAAGCTGCTGGCCAATCGCTGCACCTCATCAAGCTGCTGAAACAAGCGCTCAATGTGCGGATAAAGCGTCTGCGCCTCGCTGGTGGGCACCAGCCGGCCTTTGGCACGCTGAAACAGCGCAAAGCCCAATTGCAACTCCGCATGCGCCAGGATGCGGCTCACCGCTGGCTGCGTCACGTTGATCAGACGCGCTGCCGCGCTCACGCTGCCCGTGAGCATCACCGCATTGAACACCTCAATATGTCGAAGCCGCATGGCCACTCACTTATCTATTTCAAAAACAACAGGGAGTTGTTATTCATTGGAGATTGTGCATGAAAGCCATCCACCTAATTGCTCTCGCTCTACCCCTGTTCGTGGGCAGCCCCTGCGCATACTCTCAAGGCATGCTGGATCAAATCCGTACTAGCCAAGCCATCACGATTGCGCATCGAGATACTTCGATCCCCTTTTCCTATCTCGACGCTGATCGAAAACCTGTGGGCTACGCCATGGATTTGTGCCTCAAGGTGGTGGATGCACTCCAGCGAGAACTCAGAATACCCGCGCTGAAGGTCAATTACCTGAGCGTGACTTCAGCCACGCGTATCTCAAGCATCGCGCAAGGCAAAGCCGCTATGGAATGTGGCTCCACCACCAACACCGCTGAGCGGCGCAAGCAGGTGGATTACACGATCGCGCATTTCATTTCTTCCGCTCGGTTTCTGGTGCGCATTGATTCCGGCATCGCCAAGCTGGAAGATTTGAATGGCCGCAGTGTGGTGTCCACCAAAGGCTCCACCAACATCAAAACCTTGGAGCGCATCAACGCGGAGCGTGCCTTGAATATGAAGGTACTGGAAGCTGCAGATCATGGGGAAGCATTTGGTATGGTGGCGCAGAAGAAGGCGGATGCTTTTGCGATGGACGATGTGCTGCTCTTTGGCTTGCGCGCCAACTCTGCGCAGCCCGAAGCCTTTCTCGTGATCGGTAAGCCGATGACGATTGAGCCTTACGCCATCATGTTGCCCAAGGGCGATGCCGCTTTCAAGAGGTTGGTCGATACCGAAATACGACGCATCATATTGAGCGGGGAGATCACTGCGATTTACCGCAAATGGTTTGAGCAACCTATTCCGCCCAAAGGCATCAATCTGAATTTGCCCATGCCTTACATGTTGCGCGATTCGTTCAAATACCCCAGCGACAAGGTGGCGGATTTGGGCGACTAATTAGGACTGCGGTTGCAAGCCATGCTGCCCCAACCACGCCATGATCTGCGGCCACAGGATCGCCCCAACCTCTTTGCGAAAATAACCCATATGACCGACGTTTTGCACGCCCAATTGAGCGGGCGTGAGGTCAACGCGGTCCACCTGGGTTTTTGTGTAGCCAGAGAAGAAGGCATCGCGTGATTTGGGTGGTGCCCACAGATCATCTAGGCTGACGGCCGCCGCCACAGGCATGCGCACGCGATCAAATTTTTGCACAATGGCTTTGGCATCAGGCGCGGGGTCGTCAAAGAAATAGCGTGGAAAGCTGCACCAGCGCTTCCAATCGCGGTACACGCCCAGCGGGATATCTTCGCCGATGCCGAATTTACTCATGGGCTGGTAGCCAAGCATCGTGGTGGCTATCGGTCCGAGCACATTCCACAAAACCCAAACTTTGATGCGCTCAGCTGCGGGCATCCAGCCCGCCCAACCCGCGCCCGCGCCACACAAATACGCCGCCTTCAGCATGCTCGGATCCGGTAACTGCCCGATGGCATGCCCGCCCAAACTATGCCCCACCAAATACACCTCACCGCGCTCATGGGCATACTGCACAACAGCCGCCAAGTCGTAACGCGACCAATCGGCATAGTCCATCACGAAGCCATTGAGCTTGCCGGAGGGTGGCATCGAGTCTCCAATGCCTCGGTAATCTGCGACGATCGCATGCAAGCCGAGGCTAGCAGCGTATTCGCAAAAGCGTTTGTAAAAACCGCGCGGCACGGCCGTGGCGCAGCCAATCGCAATGTATTGCGGACGGCCTGTGGTGGCATGCAGCGTTGGCGTTTCAGGTGTGTAGTGCGTAGCGGCCAGGGTGTAACCATCGGCAGCGGTCAGGGTGATATCTTGAAAGGGCATGTGGGTATTACACCCGCCAACGCTGAAAATCCCTGTCGGCAAAACGACCTGCAACTAGGGCACTCTCACCAAAAAGCTGTCACCCCCGCGTCCGCGCCAAATAGCGTTTGCGCCAAAACACCAAGCCCATGGTGGACGCAATCAGGACCATCCCGCCCAGCGCCCACCAAAATCCATTGGCTGCATGAATGAAAGGCAAAAATTCGAAATTCATACCAAAGATGCCGGCAATCAGGTTCAACGGCAAAAAGATGGCGGTCAGCGCAGTGAGCGTGCGCATGATGTCATTCGTGCGGTTGCTTTGCGCGGAAAAATGAATTTGCACCACAGTTTCAGCGGATTGCTCCAAGCGGCGCGCATGATGCATCACGCGCTCAATGTGCTCCATCACATCGCGGGCACGCGCTGTGAGCTGGTCGCGAAGCGCCTGCGCTTGCGCGGGCTCGCTGCCCCACGCGCTGAGCGGCGTTTCTTGAATGGTGTCGAGCCATTCTTGCAGGGCATCATGCTGCTCATCGCATAAATCCTCCAGCACATGCAACTGGCTACGCGCCTTCATCAGCGAGCCCCAGTTGTTAAATCGGGACGAGGGTTTGAGCAGTTCTGACTGCCAGTGCTCAAGCTGCGCGGAGAGCTCTTTGCGCAAATCCAGATAGCTGTCCACCATGACATTGATCATGCGCAGCGTGAGATCCGCCGGGCTTGTGGGGATGCGACTGCGCGCTCCCAGCGTGTCAACACTGGTTTTGGCATCTTCCAGAAAGCGCTGCACGAAACCGCGCGCAGCGTAGCAGCCGCGTGGATGCGTACTGACCATCAAACGGTCAAAAACCGCGAAGCCCACCGCCTTGGAGCTAATGCGCTTGAATTGTGGGCCGATTGCGCGCCCGGCCGACTTACCAGACGTGGCTTGGGCAGCCTGCCCATGGTAGGCATCCATCCGATCTTCCTGCTCTTGCTCATTGGCCATTTCCATCGGCGTGGCCAGGCGGCGAAAAATGATCAAGTCGTAGATCGAGGTGAAGTCATAGTGGGAAGGATGCTGTGCATTTTGCATGTCTTCCAAATGCACATCCAGCAAAGCCGAGCCACCCAGCCGCTGAGCCGCCTCTTGCAAGATGGGTTGATGCTGCGCAAAGTCGTCACGATCCAGATAAATCCAGATGAAGCCCCCAGCGGGTAATTGCTCCGGCAAAGCATCTAAGAAACGCAAGCTATCGGCCGTGAATTCAAGGATTTGCATGCTGCGATAACTCCAGAAGAAAGATTCTTTTCAAAGCGGGCCGATTCAAGTATGCGCTGCGCAATCTCCCCTTGAGCCCTAGCGAACGATACCAAATTACAGCTCATTTGCCTGACGGCAGCAGAACGCCAGCCATGCTCAACGGTGGCAGCGCCACCGCAGCAACCGGGAGCGAACGCTTAAGTGGTGAGAAAGGCCTAATGGCGCGCACTTTCTTTCCATAATGTTGCGCCTAGAAGCACGACCTGCATTTGCTGCACAAAGTTCTCGGTCATTTCTGCTTCCAGCAGCGGTTGATTGGAAGGCAAATCAAGTATTTCAGGCGCTGCGGCCAGCATGGTGGTGACGATCAAGCCACATATCATTTGCAAGCTGCGGGTTGAGATGTCTTTGTAGAGGCCCAGATTGCGGAAATCCTGCGCCATCTCGTTGGTGAAGTGGATCACGTCATTTCGGATTGCCAAGCGCAAGATACGGCTGCCACCCGAGCGCTCGCTGGAGATAAAAAGGAAAAGCAGGCGGTTTTGCAACACGTATTGGTGATACACCCCCACCGAGCGGCGCACGATGTCTTCTTGCGCCACACTGCCTTGGCGGGCTTCCCGCAGAAGCCGCCGCAAGCTGATACCAACCTCCTCCACCAGCGCTAGCCCCAGA
>JANMDE010000296.1:0-1698 GCA_031376105.1 Variovorax sp.
CCTTTGGTGCGAGCAAACGCGGCCATCTGCCGATAGAAGGTGGGTGCGGTGTAGCACAGGGTGGCCTGCACTGTGTTGATCACATCAACCATGCCCTCGGGCGTGTAGGCTTTGTCATGAAAATACACGCTCGCGCCTGCCCACATCGGGAACAGCAATAAGCCGCCCAAGCCGAAGGTAAAGGCCAGTGGCGGCGAGCCGATGATGATGTCTGTGGGCAAAGCCTTTAAAACGTGACGTGGCCAGCATTCGCAGGCAGCGAGTAAATCGCGATGCAGATGCACGGCCGCTTTGGGCAAGCCGGTGGTGCCGCTGGTGAATGCCATCATGGCGATGTCGGTGGCGAGCGTGGGGCAGGCTTTAAATTCGCCGTTTTTGCTCGCGCAGAGTTGCCCTAAATCAGATGCGCCTTCTGAGTTAAAGCTGATGATGCGCTGCATAGACGCGCCGGTTTGCTGCTGCGCTGCTTCCAACTCCGCGAGCCATTGCCCATCGCAGAGCGCGAGCGCGGGCTGGGCTTTGCTGATGATCTCCGATAATTCTTTGGCACGCAGCAAAGGCATCGTGCCCACCGCCACCAAGCCTGCTTTCACCACAGCCAGCCAACACAATGCCATGCCGATGGAATTGGGGCCGCGTAGCAAAACGCGGTTACCGGGAATCAGCTTGCAATCTTCCGCCAGATAGGCTGCAATGCGGTTGACGATTTGCTGTGAATCGCGGTAAGTGAAGCTGCGCTGCGGCGAGCGCAGCATGATGTGATCCGCAAAACCTTTGCTGCTCACGGCATGGTCAAGCAACTGCTCCACCGCATTCAGCTGCTCAGGAAACTGCAACTCCGGCAAATCAAAACGATAGGCTGGCCAAGCTTCTGACAACGGGAGTTGATCGCGTACGAAACTGTCGGGTTGAGCTGATGGCATGGCCAAATTCTCCGATCAAATCACGCCTGAGAGCACAGACTTGCCCAAGATGAGCTGCTGCACTTCGGTCGCACCTTCATAGATGCGAAGCGAGCGAATATCTCGGTAGAGCGCCTCAATATGCGTGCCCACTTTCACGCCCATGCCGCCGTGCATTTGCAGCGCCATGTCGATCACTTTGTTGGCGTTCTCCGTGGCTACCATTTTCGCCATCGCGGCGGCGGCGGTGTAGTCTTCTCGCGAAGCTGTGCCGGCAGGCAGAGCCACATCGCGCATCCAAGCGGCGCGGTAGGTGAGCACAGCGCCTGCGTCAATCAACGCTGCCATCTCGCCGAGCTTGGCTTGTGTGATTTGTTGGTCGGCCAGCGTTTTGCCAAACATCGTACGGCCTTGCGCATAGGCGCGCGCTTCCTGCAAGGCGCGGCGTGCGAAGCCCAAGGCGGCGGCGGCCACAGAAGGGCGGAAGATATCCAGCGTGGCCATGGCCAGCTTGAAGCCCGCGCTTTCCTCGCCGAGCAATTGGCTGGCTGGGACGGTGCATTCAGTGAACTTGAGCATCGCCAGCGGATGCGGTGCCATCACTTGAATGTGTTCGCTGGTATCCAAGCCTGGCGTGCCTGCATCGACGACGAAAGCGCTGATACCGCGTGCGCCCGCTTGGCTGTCGGTCTTGGCAAACACGCAGTAAAAATCAGCCATATCGCCATTGCTGATCCAAGTCTTCACGCCATTGATTGTGTATGAAAATGCGCTATTCGCCCCTGTATTATATAAA
>JANMDE010000526.1:0-3231 GCA_031376105.1 Variovorax sp.
AAATTTAACAGCACTCTGCGCAGATTCTATGGAGGCTAGAGGCCGATTTCGGTATCAAAAGGTGGACTGAAAGCGAGTTTCAGATGGCCTTGCTTCATTGTTCAAGCACATCCGCCCAGCGCAGCACACGATAGGGCCCCTGTGAGCTAGCAGCTGACGATGAAATGAAGCTCACTCAGCCTGCGATTTGCAAGAAACGCAGCGCTGGGTGGTGGGCTCGATCTGTAGGCGCTCAAAGGCAATCTGGGCGCCACAGCTCACACAGACGCCGCAGTCAGGCCGTGCAATGCGCGCCAGCGCGGCATTGACTTTGGAGAGCTCGACGGTTTCGAGATCGGTGATCGCCAGATCGACTTCGCGATCTGAGCTGCGTTGCGGCGCGTCGTCGCCGTCTTGCAGCAACACTTCGCGGGCGTGCTCCACGCGCGAGCGGCCTTCATGGTGGGTGTGCAGCCGATCATGCAGTTGCGCAGCGCGCGCCTGCAGCAATTGCTCGAGCGCGGTTTTTTGTTCAAGAGTCAGGGGATGAGACATGATGAAAACCTCCTGAGTTCATTGTTAGCCCGCTCGCCCTGCCCTGCCTTGACCTACATCAACACAATGGCAAACACTGCCGCACGAGCGCAAAAGGTCGTGACTTCGGGGCGGGCTGCGCTGATGGAGCGCGGGGCAATTTTTCTATGCACATAAATATTGCCCATACAGTTCGCGAATGTAGGTCAGTCTCACTGCAACTTCATCAACTTGGCCACAAAATCAAAGAAGTAGCAATACAGCGCCAGCGGGAGGGGCAGGCCGAGCAGGGTGCCTAGAAGATAGCCGCGAAACTTGATGCCTGACATGGCCAGTGCGTAGTTGAGGGCGGGCAGGGTTTGAAACAAAATGCGCGCCAACACCACGCTGCGGATGGGGTGTTGATCCAGCTGCGCCAGCACCTTGACCAACCATTTGCTAGGCAGCGCTCGCAAAGCATCGCCGCCGAGCCAGCGCACCAGCAGAAAAGTGATGATGCACGAGATGCAGGCGGCCAGATAGGTGACGAGCCAGCCCCAGCCTTGCCCCAAGGCCAGTACGGCGGCCGCCAAAAAGAGCCAGCCGGGGATCTGCACCAAATTTCCTAAGACAAAAAGCAGCACGAAGCTTAAAAAGCCTTCCACCGGATGACCTTGCAATTCCTCGCGCACGTAAGCCAAATTCATGTGGCCGCGCAGCCCAGATAAACTGAAAACCAGCGCCAACACCGCGAGAAACAACACAACGCCTAAGAGGCGTTGATGGCGGCGAATCAGAGGTAATAAATGCATGGCGATACTTTTAAGCAGGGTTGTCAATATCGACAAATTCATGCGCCAAGTCTAACTGCGCCGCCACATGCGCCGCGACCGCCGGTGCGCCATAGCGCTCACTTGCATGATGCCCGCAAGCGATGTAGCTCACGCCCATTTCCCGCGCATAGTGCGCCTGCGGCTCAGATATCTCGCCGGTGATGAACACATCAGCACCCGCAGCAATAGCCGCCTCAAAATAGCCCTGCGCACCGCCCGTACACCACGCTACATTTTTAATAGCATACTTTGTTGATTCTATAAGGGTGACTGGCCGATTTAGCTTAAATTTGATGTGCTGAGTAAGGCTTTGAGCAGTAGAAAATGGGGAGTTTCCCAGCCAGCCCAGATCTTGCTCACCAAAGCGGCCAAATTCGCCGTTTTCTAATGGCGTGAAACCGAGCAATTGACCTAGCTGCGCGTTGTTGCCTAGCGTGGGGTGCGCGTCCAGCGGCAAGTGATACGCATACAAGTTGATGTCATACGCGAGTAATTTTTGCAGTCGCTGCTTCATCCAGCCCGTCACTTGGGCCTGTTGCCCGCGCCAAAAGAGGCCATGGTGCACAAAAATCGCATCCGCGCCGCGCTCGATCGCCGCGTCAATCAAAGCCACCGATGCCGTCACACCCGAGATGATTTTCTTCACCTGCGCCTTGCCTTCCACTTGCAAGCCATTGGGCCCGTAGTCTTTGAAGCGCTCGGGTTGCAGGAGCTGATTGAAGGCGGCAGTGAGTTGGTCGCGGGTGGTCATGGCTTGATCTTATTCGCAAGGCCTGCGGCGGCGAAACTTTCTGCGATACAAAGCCACCGGGTTAATCCTAGGACTGAAGGGCCAGCAAAAGAGACCACTGGGAACACAATCAACACATCAACATGAAAGGGGAAAACATCATGCTCGCTCGCGCCACTTTCCTTCGCTGGGCAGCGCTGAGCGCACTCGCTCTGATCAGCAGCTTGCCCGCCACGGCACAAAGCATCGCTTGGCCAAGCAAGCCCGTACGTATCGTCAACAACTTCCCGCCTGGCGGCCCCTCCGACATCTTGGCACGGGCCTTGGCTGAAAGCCTACAAAGAGCCAGCGGTCAAAATATCATCGTGGAAAACAAGCCCGGTGCTGGTGGCAACATTGGTGCGGCGGAAGTGGCTAAAGCGGCTGGCGATGGCGCGACCGTGTTTTGTGGCATTGACACGGTCTTCACTGTGAATCCACACATTTTCCCAAGCATGCCTTTCAAACTGGGCAGCAAGGCGGGCGATCTGAAGCCCCTGATGGTGATCTCTTCCAACGGCTTGATGTTGGCTACTTCGGCGACCAAAGGCATTCGCTCGATGGGGGAACTGATTGCGATTGGCCGATCGCGTGGCCTCAATTTCAGCTCGGGCGGCGCAGGTAGCCCGGGGCATTTAGGCATTTCTATTTTCACGCAAGCGGCTAACGTGAAGATCACGCACGTGCCCTATCGTGGCAATTCGCCTGCTGTGCTGGCGGTTGTGTCGGGCGAAGTTGATGGCGGAATATTGTCCTCTTCCGGCTTGCTGCCTCAAGTCAGGGCGGGCAAAGCGTTGCCCATTGCGGTCACGAGCCGTGCACGGAGCAAGTTGGCCCCGGACGTGCCGACCGTCAAAGAGTTGGGCTATCCAGATTTAGAAAACGAGGTCATTACCCTTTGTATGGTGCCGGGCGATACACCTGAGCCTCTGCTGGCAGCGATGCAAAAATCCACGCAAACTGTGTTTCAGCAAAGCGCTATGCAAGAGCGTATTCAGAGCCTGGATATGGTGTACGAAGGTTTGGTTGGAGCAGCAGCAAGCAAGCGTCTGAACGATTTGTCCGCTCATTACGGCAAGATCGTTAAGGCAACACAAATGAAGGTCGAATGAGAAATCGCCCCAACATCATCTTCAT
>JANMDE010000546.1:0-5473 GCA_031376105.1 Variovorax sp.
TCGGCCTGCTGCGCGTGATGTTTGATCCGCGCATCACCTTGCAGCAGCAAGTCAGCGACCAGCTCAAGGCCCATTTCGCCGACAAAGTCTTCAACGCCGTGATCCCCCGCAACGTGCGCCTGGCCGAAGCGCCCAGTTACGGCCTGCCTGGCGTGGTGTTTGACCCATCGGCCAAGGGAAGCATTGCTTTTGTGGAGTTTGCTGCCGAGATGGTCGAACGCATCAAAAAGATGCCCATTTGAAGCCAAATACTCTTCTAGCCCCCATAAAACCTGCTTATAGCGCTCTTTTATTTATAGCAATATGCTTGCAAAACGTATCATCCCCTGCCTCGACGTGACCGGAGGCCGCGTCGTCAAAGGCGTGAATTTTGTGGAACTGCGCGATGCCGGTGATCCGGTGGAAATCGCCGCCCGTTACAACGAGCAGGGCGCAGACGAGCTCACATTTTTAGACATCACCGCCACCAGCGACGGCCGCGATCTGATCTTGCCCATCATCGAAGCCGTGGCTGCCCAAGTGTTTATCCCACTCACGGTGGGCGGCGGCGTGCGCACACCCGATGACGTGCGCCGCTTGCTCAACGCCGGCGCTGATAAAACGTCCTTTAACTCCGCTGCCATTGCCAACCCGCAGGTGATTTTTGAAGCCTCGCAGAAATACGGCTCACAGTGCATCGTCGTGGCGATTGACGCGAAAAAGCGCAGTTTGGAAGAAGAATCTCGCCTGAGCGCACAAGGCCAGCCGGTCGGCGCAGGCTGGGATGTGTATAGCCACGGCGGCCGCAAAAACACGCATCTGGATGCCGTGCAATGGGCCACCCGGATGGTGCAGCTCGGCGCAGGCGAAATCTTGCTCACCAGCATGGACCGCGACGGCACCAAATCGGGCTTTGATCTGGCTTTAACCCGCGCGGTGAGCGATGCCGTGAGCGTGCCTGTGATCGCCTCAGGCGGTGTGGGCAATTTAGCGCATTTGGCCGACGGCATTCAAACCGGCGGCGCCGATGCCGTGCTCGCCGCCAGTATTTTTCACTACGGCGAATACACCGTCAGAGAGGCCAAGCACTTCATGGCGGGGCGCGGTATTCCGGTGCGCTTGTAGTTTAAGAGATTTCTGCTGTTTTCCCTTATAGAATATAGAAAGTTAGCTACTATTTTAATAGTGAATAGATGCCACTGTCTCCAACCCAGCATTGCCGCCTCAAGCCCGCTAGGCGCATGCCGTCACCCCCTACAATCTATCTATTGACACATATTTGAAAGGCGCGCGGCATGAACAGGGTTTTGGTATTGGGAGCTGGCGGCATGCTGGGCGCCACCCTCATGCGCACACTGCCCGGCCTGCTGGGTTGCGATGTCAGGGGCACGCTGCGCCAACCCACCCAGCTCGCTCAAGTGGCCAGCGAGCGTTTGGTTTTAGGTGTTCATGCAGATGATTTCTCAAGCATTGAGCGTGCGCTGGATGCCATCCAGCCCGAGGCCTTGATCAACTGCATCGGGCTCATCAAGCAGCTCAAAGAAGGCCAATCGGCCATTCCTTGCATTCGCATCAACGCGCTGCTGCCCCACCAACTCGCCGTCGCTTGCCAGCAGCGCGGTATTCGCCTGATCCATGTCAGCACCGATTGTGTTTTCTCTGGCGAGCGCGGCAACTACACCGAGCAAGATCTGGCCGATCCGCCCGATGTGTATGGCCAATCCAAATTGCTCGGAGAAGTCCATGAAGGCGGCCTCACCTTGCGCACCTCCATCATCGGCCATGAGCCCTCTGGCAAATCGCTCAGCCTCATCGACTGGTTTTTGGGCGCAAAAGGCCCTCTGCGCGGCTTCACCCGCGCCATTTACAGTGGCTTGCCCACGGTGGAGCTGGCGCGCGTCATGGCGCTGGTTTTGCGCGAGCATCCCCTGCTGCAAGGCCTGCATCATGTCTCGGCCGAGCCGATTGACAAACACAGCCTTTTGCAAATCGTGCAGCGCATCTATGGCAAAACCGATGCCACGCTCCAGGCGGACAGCAGCTTCGTGCTTGACCGCAGCTTGAGCAGCCAATCCTTTCGCCAGCTGACCGGCTGGACGCCCCCCGCTTGGGAATCCCTCATCACCTCTATGCACCAGGATCACATCGCATGTCAAACCTCGCAACCTTAAACGCCCTGCCAATTTTTGAAGGCCAAACCGTGCTGCTCACGGGCGGCACCGGCTCGCTGGGCAAAATCATGACCAAAGTCTTGCTCTCTGGGGCTTGGGGCATGCCCAAAAAGATCATCATCCTCTCGCGTGATGAAGCCAAGCAGCATTTCATGCGCCTCGACTACGAAGCGCTGAATAAATCCAGCCCCGGCTCCGGCGAGCAAGCTTTGTTTAACAATTTCAAGCGCTTGCTGGAATTTCGCATTGGTGATGTGCGCGATTACGCCAGCCTGTGCGGCGCGGTGCGTGATGCCAATATCGTGATCAATGCCGCCGCGCTCAAGCAAGTGCCTGCCTGCGAGTATTTCCCCTATGAAGCGGTGCAAACCAACATCGCTGGCGCACAAAACGTGATCCGCGCTGTGTTGGAAGTTGGTCAGCATGTCTCCACCGTGGTCGGCGTGTCCACGGATAAAGCGTGCAAGCCCGTCAATGTGATGGGCATGAGCAAGGCCATGCAAGAGCGTTTGTTTATTGCCGCCAATCTGCAATCCAAAACCACCAAATTCATCTGCGTGCGCTATGGCAACGTGCTGGCCTCGCGTGGCTCGGTGATTCCGTTGTTTCATGCGCAAATTGAAGCCAACCGCAACCTGACGGTGACGACCGCTGACATGACGCGCTTTCTCATGCCGCTGTCGCGCGCTGTGCATACCGTCTGTACGGCAATAGCCCATGGCCGGCGCGGCGAAACCATCATTCCGATTGCGCCCACCGCCCGCATGATGGATTTGGCGCAGGCCATGATCGGCAAGCGCCCCCTGAAGATTGAAATGGTGGGCATCCGCCCCGGCGAAAAGCTCTACGAAGCCCTGATTTCTGAAGAAGAAGCTGTGCGCAGCCGTAAGCTCGATGACTATTACGCCATTGCCCCCATGCTGCCCGAGCTGCTAGATGCCCCGCTGGGCGAGCCCGCATTGCTGGGCGAATACAACTCCAATCTCGGCATGCTCGATCTCGCTGGCGTCGATGCCCTCCTGTCTGAGCATCATCTTCATTTTGGGGAGGTGGTCCGTGAAGGCCATGAAATTCTTGCGTAAATCTTTGTTGGGCAGCTTGTTGGGTGGCCAAGCTGCCCCGGCTGCTCATGTCTGGGCTGGCTTGGCGCTGGCCGCAGGCCTAGCCAGCCTAGCGCTGCCCGCCCATGCGCAAGCGCCCGCCCGGCCTTCCGCTGCCCAAGCCGCCGCGCGTGCGCAAGCGGCTCAAGCTGCCCAAGCGCCGCAGGCGGCCCAAGCCCAGCAAGCCCCGCAAGAGCAGCTGGTGGCGCAGCTTTCGCCGGGCACCGCTGGTGTTTTGCTCACGCAAGCAGATGCCGCCCGCACGCTGGGAGGCTATTGGCGCATTCATTGGGCTGAAGACGAGCGCAATTTTGGCGTTTTGCATGTCACGGGCGTGAATGTGGCAGACAACCAAGCTGTGTTTGACGGGCAATACTCCCCTGACGGCCTCACCACCTGCCGCGCCGTCGGAAGTTGGATCTACAGCGCGCGAGCCGCTTACAGCAGTGGTGGCGCCACCGAATCTATTGAAATTCCCAATCTCATGCGCTTGCGCTTGAGCTGCCCGGGTCGTGATGTCAGCATTGAAGGCCTGATTGTTGTCAATACGCCATTGGTCGTGGTTGGCCGGGCGCTGTATGCCACCGGCAACCAGCGCCAGACGCTTCACGTGAAAATGCGTCGTTTTGCCTCTTCATTCTGAAGTGCAAAAAAACAACAGCTTACAAAAATGTGGCGCGCACGATACAGTTAGCTGTGTCTTTTCATCAGTACTGGTAACTTCCGTTGCCCCGGTGCGCAATATCGCTACAATTAAATCTTCCTGCTAGTAGGGGCTGCATGCTCTTACAAGTTTTTTTTGGTGTTTGCGCAACATCTGGAGGTTTATAACCATGCAAAAACCCACAAAGTACAACAGCCGCTCGTTCGGTCGTGTTGGTAAAGCCGCCAGCGGTCTGCTCGGCAGCCTGTTATTTTCTGCTGGCTTCGTGATGACGCTGCCTACTGCCATCAGCACGTCAGCTGTGGTGGGTGGCGCGGCTATGATCGGTGCGGCGATGTATTCGCCGGATGTGGCAGCTCAGAACGCCTCGTTCACTGCTGTGTCTGTCAACGCCGCAATGCCGCTCAGCAATGTGGGCGTCACTTTACCCGGTGTCACGCTCGGCAACGTCACGGAGGGAGTAACGGGCACTAGCACCGCAACCGCCGCCGGATCGATAGCTACCTACACTCTGGCAACGCAGGTGTCCAACCCTGGCGCCGCAGTGGCATCGGTCACTGTAACTGCCACTGTTACTGCTACGGCCACGGCCCAGAACACGGCAGGCTCCGTAACCGGCACAGTTACACAGACCGTAGGTTTTGTAACTTCGTCTTACACCATCCCAGCTGGCGCAACCGTCGGCATCATTGACACGGTCACTGGTTCCGGATCTGTAACCAACACCGTTTCGTCTGTAACGAACACGGTCAATACCCCTGTCTTCCAACTGTCTGGCGCAAGCATCACTAGCGTGTCGGTGTCGAATGTCACGATTTCTAACCTGACTTTGACCGGCAGCGCAGTCGCAGCCAGCTTGACCGTCAGCAATCTGACGGCCCCAGGCATCACTGCAGGTATATCGTCTGTTGGTCAAACAGGTCAAGGTACTTCTGTTGCCGCAGTGACGCAAGAAAATACCCAGACTATTAATTTCGTGACATCCAACGCTGGTGCGCAATTCACAACGGGGCTGTCTGCAACGTTTACGGGTACGGCGACAGCATTCAACAGTGCTGGTGTTTCCACAGGTACTTTCCAGCAAACTATCGGTACGTTCTCCTCTGCATACACAATTCCTGCAGGTGCAACAATCACCTTGGCTGATACGGTTTCGGGCTTCGGTAACGTGACCAACACCGTGTCTTCTGTTACTGCGACTGTCACAACACCTTTGTTGCAGCTTTCTGGTGCAAGCGTGACCAACGCTTCGGTCACCGGCCTCAGCGCAACAGGTGTGAGCCTGTCCAACGTCAGTGCGACCAATGTGAGTCTGTCGAATGCAACAGTAACCAATCTGTCCGTTTCGGGCACATTGACTGCAGCCACGATCAGCGGTTCTAACATTAGTGCTACCAACGTCACCGCCACGAACGCACAAGTGTCCAACGGCACCGTGACCAACCTGAGCGCCTCTAACGTCAGCGCCAACAACGTCACCGCCACCAACGTCTTGGCTGCTAACGCAACTGTGACCAACGTGAACGCTACGAATGCAACTGTGCAGAACGTGACCGCCA
>JANMDE010000304.1:0-2483 GCA_031376105.1 Variovorax sp.
GTGCACCTAAAAAAAGCAAGGCAGACTTCGAATTGCTTGATTTTTCAGCTACGGAGATTAATCGTATTCGTCAGCATGGCCGATGGCCACCCGCGCCTGCTCAAGACGCTGGCAATCGCTTTTCCAGCCAAACGCAGGCCATTGCGCTTGGCCAAAAGCTCTTTTTTGACAAACGCCTCTCCCCCGATGGCCGCATGTCTTGCGCCAGCTGCCATGTGCCCGCGAAAGCCTTCAGCGATGGCTTAGCGCGCTCGATGGGACGCATCCAGCTCGATCGCAACACACCTTCGTTGTGGAACACCGTTCACGAGCGCTGGCAAGGCTGGGATGGCGCTGCCGACAGTTTGTGGTCGCAAGCCATTCGCCCGCTCACCGATTCCCGCGAGATGGCCAGTAATGCCCAGCACGTGGCGCGAGTAATTGCCTCTGACAAGCAATTGAGCTGCCGCTGGAAGGACGTGTTTGGTGGCTCGCCACTGGTTGACCCTGATACCAGCTTAGTGCAAGCAGCCAAAGCCATCGGTGCGTTCAATGCAAGCTTGGTCTCTGCACCGAGCAAATTTGATGCTTTCAGCGAGGCTTTGGTGCAAGGTGATCGCAGCAACGCCACGCGCTACGGTTTGGCCGAGCAGCGCGGCCTGCGCTTGTTTATGGGGCGCGGTCAGTGCAATCTATGCCACGTTGGGCCGATGTTCAGCAATGGGGAGTTTGGTGACACGGGCCTGCCTTTCTTCGTGCGCAAAGGCATCGTAGATTCAGGCCGGCACGGCGGCATTGTGGCCTTGCAGGCCAGCCCTTTCAACCTGCTCTCGCTTTGGAGCGATGACCGCCAAGATGCCGCTTTGAAGACACGCCACGTGGATTTGCAGCATCGTAATTTTGGTGAATTCAAAGTGCCCAGCCTGCGCAATGTGGCAAACACCGCCCCTTATATGCACGACGGCCAATTGGCCAGTTTGCGCCAAGTGGTATTGCACTACTCTCGCCTCAATGTTGAGCGACTGCATGCCGATGGCGAGCAAATCCTCAAGCCGTTGGGACTGACTGAAGGGGAAATCTCAGATATGGTGGCTTTTTTGAGCAGCCTCTCAGACCCGAAGGTCAATCAATGGAAGCCCAAGCCACTGGCTTCCTGCACATCAAAATAATGTCATTCAAATTGCGGTTTGCGTTTTTCTAAAAATGCATTCACGCCCTCCTTATGCTCTGCGCTTGTGGCATAAGCATAGGGATCATTTACTATCTTTTTGATAGCATGCTTTGTAGATTCTATAAGGGCAAAGGAGCTATTTTTCTCAAAAAACTGCCTCACAAACTGTTTATTCATACGCGCAGCGTGTGGCGAAAGCGCGGCGATGCGTTGCGCTGTGTCTGACGCCTCTTGCTGCAATTGCGCATCGGGCACGAGGCGAGCAATGAAGCCACGCTCTTTCATCTGGTGTGCATTCAAAACGCGCGCCTCTAGCAGCATTTCTCTCACAGTGGCTTCGCCCGCAGCACGCAATACGATGGCCAACTCGCGCTGCGCCATCGGCATGCCCAGCTTGGCAATCGGCGCACCAAACGTCGCGCTCTGCCCTGCGATTCGAATGTCTGCGCAGGCGGCAATCTCCAGCCCGCCTCCCATGCAATGGCCGCCAATCATCGCCACGATGGGAATGTCGAGCGCCAGCAAAGCTTCAAGCGCAGGAGCCACATCATCTTCATGAAACGCTCGCAAGCTGCCGGGCTCAAAGCGAAAACTCGGATATTCCGAAATATCGCCACCTGAACAAAAATGATCGCCTTCGCCGCGAATGATCAAGCAGCGCGTGGCTATTGGCAACTTTTGAAGCAAGCCAGGCAGCGCTTGCCACATTGCCCGCGTCATCGCATTGCGGCGAACGGCATGGCTGATCACCAGCGTGGCCACCTGCCCCGCCGCGTCAACGCGAAGCATGATTAGTCCAGCTTCGCACCCGAGAGCTTCACCACCTGCTCCCAGCGCTTGATTTCGCTGCTGATGAAGCCACCAAACTGTGCACCAGTGGCCCCAGTGAACTCAGCGCCTTGGCGTGCCCAAGCGGCTTTGGCTTCGTCGGTGTTGTAGGCCTTTCGAATTTCTTCGATAGCGCGAGCCTGTACATCAGCGGGTGTGCCCTTGGGCGTCCAGATGCCATACCATGTGGTGACCGTGTAGTCGGGCAGGCCCAGCTCGGCAGCGCACGGCACGTCAGGAAAGGCCGCATTGCGCTGCTTGCCCGAGACCATCAGTGCCTTGATGCGGCCGCCGGTAATGTGCGCAGCGCTGGAGCCCAAGCCGTCAAACATCATCTCCACATCGCCTGCAATCAAGCCTTGGAGTGCTGGGCCTGCGCCGCGATAGGGGATATGCGTGATGAAGGTCTTGGTCTGCTGTTTGAAGAGCTCGCCTGCCAGATGGTGCGACGTCCCGCCACCCGCAGAGCCGTAGTTCAGTTTGCCGGGATTTTTCTTTAAAAAAT
>JANMDE010000049.1:0-6336 GCA_031376105.1 Variovorax sp.
CTGATTGCGGCACCTGCGCTCGTGAGCCCCTGGGCGCGAGCGCAAGACAAATTTCCCTCGCGCCCCATCTCCCTCATCTGCCCCTGGCCTGCTGGCGGCGCCTCGGACGGCGCGGTGCGTTCGATTGGCGAAGCGCTCGGCAGAGCCTTGGGCGGCGCGACGGTGACGATAGACAACAAACCCGGCGCAGGCGGCACGTTGGGCGCAAATGCCATGCTCACAGCCAAACCAGACGGCTACACCCTCACGCAATTGCCGCTGGGCATCTATCGCCTGCCTCATATGCAGAAAATGGCCTTTCACCCAGTGACTGACATCACCCATATCGCCTGCCTCACAGGCTACACCTTCGGCATTGCCGCCACAGTCGATGCGCCATTTAAAAACATCAAAGAAATGGTGGCGTGGGCCAGAGCCAATCCCGGCAAGCTCGACTACGGTCACACCGGTACAGGTACCACGCCACATTTGGCCTTTGAAGAGTTCGCCTTCAAAGCGGGCTTCACCACCAACCCGATTCCCTACAAAGGCTCTGCCGAAATATTACAAGCCATTTTGGGTGGCCAAATACCCGTGATGAGCGGCACCACAGAATTTGTGCCGCACGTGCAATCAGGCAAGCTGCGCTATCTCGCCACCTTAGGCGCTAAGCGCACCAAAGCCTTCCCCGATGTACCCACTGTGAAGGAAAGCGGCTGGGACACGATTTCTGAATCACCCTTTGGTATCGGTGGCCCCAAAGGCATGGATCCGGCGGTGGTCAAGCTGCTCGAAGGCGCATTGCTCAAAGTCAGCCAAGATGCGAAAGTTCTCGAAGTTTTTGACAAATTCCATCAGCCCGTGATTTGGATGGACAGCGCCGAGTACTCCCGCTATGCCGTTCGTACGTTCAGCCAAGAGCGCGCGACGATTGAACGGCTGGGGCTATTGCCTAAGAGCTAAATAGTTGCAGCTTTAGGCTATTTGCCTTTGTATTTATTGCGTTGCATGCTATTTAATTAATAGCAATTACGCGAGAAAATTCAACGCCTGTTTACCAATACGATGCCCAAACCCACCAACACAATCGCCATCAACAGCACAAGCGTGACGGGCTCACGCAGCCAAAACGAAGCAAACAGCAGCGCAAAGATGGGTGTGAGAAACACGAAGGTGCTCATCTTGGCTGCGGGATAGCGCACCAGCATCCACATCCATGTCAAATAGCTGGCAAAGGCGCCCACCGCGGTTTGTAAAAAGAGTGACATCCAAGCGAATGCGCTAAGCGAAGAGACAGAAGGCCAGATTTCGCCCAAAGCCAAAGAAATCAAAGGCAGCGTGATCGCGCTGCAAACGAGTTGATAAAACAACAAGCGTTCTGCGCTCACCTTGGCCAGCTTTGTGGCGCGAATCGTCACGGTGGTCAGGCCCCAAGAGGCACCGGCCAACAAAGCCAACACATCGCCCAAACGCCCTGCGCCCGCCTTTTGCAAACCTTCCCAAAGCGCAAACACCACTGCTGCAAACGCACAAGACAAGCCCAGCCATTGCATGCGATTCAGTCGCTCAGATTTAACAAAGAATGGCAGTAATGCCGCCACCCAAAACGGCGAGGTGTAGAGAAACACCGTTACGCGCGAAGCGCCCGTGTGGCTGAGCGCGAGATAAATGCAAGCAAACTCAAAGCTGAACAAACTGCCAGCCAGCAAGCCCACCCAAAGCGTGCCATCGCGCACCAGCAAAGCAATGCCGCGCCAACGACACCAGATGATCAGCAACAGCGTAGCGCCAACAGCGCGAACGGCCGATTGGAACACCGGCGGCAGCTCAGAGAGCGTCGCCTTGGCCAACACCTGTTGAAAGCCCCAAAACAAGCAACAAGCCAACAGCAGTGTGATGGCCAAGCCATCGAGATGATCCTTGCGGATGGGTGGGGCGTTAGAGGACATGCTTTGAGTGTAGTCCGCCGCACTACGAGTTATTCTGCTTCTCAATCATTTCTAGACTTGACGCAACATCCAAGCATAGGAACGATTGAGAAACGGAATCACAAGGGATGCTCGGTATAAAACTTACCGCCGTGAAACAGCAGCGGCGCGCGCGATGCATCATGCTGACAAGCCAACACTTCACCCACTAAAATCACATGATCGCCTTCGGGATACTGGCTGCGGCTGGTGCATTCAAACACCGCCGCGCAGCCCGGAATGATGGGCACATCGCCCTGGCCACTGGCAAAATCCAAAGCTTCAAAACGGTTCGCGCTCTTGCTCGCAAAGCGTTCCGCCAGCGCTTGCTGCTCTACCGAGAGCACATGAATCGCGTAGTGCTCGGCTCGCAAAAACGTCTGCAGCGCACCTGCTTTCAGCCCCAAGCTCCAGAGCACCAGCGGCGGTGTAAGCGAGACAGAATTGAAGGAATTGGCGGTGAGGCCAACCGGCGTGCCATCGCTGGCGCGCGTGGTCACAATCGTGACACCGGTGGCAAACAGGCCGAGTGCAGAGCGCATCGCTTGCGCAGAGGGGTGGGGGGTTGGCTGAGCAGACACGTGACTTGTTTTGAGTGATTTCAGGTAGTATGCCTGCAACGCAAACGCCCCACACGACACCATGACTTACCCCACTGCCATCGAACCCCATTGGATCGATTGTTTCGAAGCCCTGCTGCGCCGCTGCGCCTTGCAGCCCGGCGAGACCGTGGCCATTCTGAGCGAAAGCCAATCGCGCCCCGAGCTGGTCGAAACCATGCGCCACGCCTGTGCGCGCCTGCATGCGCAAGCCTTCGTGCTGACACTGCCAACGCGGCCTATGCCGAGCTTACCCATCATCCGCTCCACAGGTGCGAGCACCGCCATTGCGGGCATCGCGCCGGTGATTCAAGCGCTCGCTGCTTGCGGCTTGGTGATGGACTGCACAGTGGAAGGCTTGATGCATGCGCCAGAGTTGCCTGCGATTTTGAAAGGCCATGGCACGAACCAGCCACGTGTAATCTACGTGAGCAACGAGCATCCCGAAGCGCTGTGTCGCCTGTTGTCCAACGACGCGCTGGAAGCTGTCGTCAAAACGCATAGCAAGCGCATGCGCTCAGCCAAGCACATGCAAGTCACGAGCGCTGCGGGGACGGACCTACAGGTCTTGCTCGAAGGGGCACCCTGCGGCGGCAATTGGGGCCACACCAACAAGCCCGGCACGATGACGCATTTTCCCGGCGGCTTGGTGCTCGCCTTCCCGCGTGCAGGCAGCGTGAACGGCCAGCTCGTGCTCGGTATCGGCGATGTAAATCTCGCTTTCAAACGCTACATTGAACAGCCCATTGCGCTCACGATTGAGAGCGACTACATCACCAAAATAGAAGGCAGCGGCGTGGATGCGCAACTCATGCGCGAATACATCGCCGCTTGGGGTGACAAAGAAGCCTATGCCGTCTCGCATGTCGGCTACGGCCTGAACCCTGCCGCCCGCTTTGACAGCATGGCGATGTTTGACAAACGCGATTTCAACGGCACGGAGTTACGCTGCGTAGCGGGCAGTTTTCTCTACAGCACGGGTGCGAATGAAACAGCAGGGCGCTACACACTCGGGCATTTCGACCTGCCGATGAAGCATTGCACAGTGATGCTGGATGATGCTGTGGTCGTACGTGCAGGCATCGTCGTTTAAAACTCTTAATGTATTGTTTTAAAGAAGAAAAAGAGTCTGTTGCCCTTGTATTTACTGCACAGTTTGCTATTAAATACATAGCATTCAATTTTAACTGTTGGCGCGTTTCTTGAGCCAGCGCATGAGCGTGCCAACCACAGGCAGCTTTTCATAAAGCTCTTCTGCGGCATCCCAGTAATCGCGGTGAAACGCAATGTGGCCGTCGCTCGCCAATTGCAGGTGCGAGCAGCCGCGCACGGTTTGCAACGTTTCCGTGTCAAAGCGTTTAAAGCGGAATCTGAAATCCCAAACGATGAAGCATTGATCGCCCTGCGTCACCGTGTTCGTCACCACAAAATGCGGCTCATTCAGTGCGACATACATGTGGCTGAAAATCCGCTGCACCTCTTGCAGACCGCGCACTTCATTGAACGGGTCTTTGAAATACGCATCTGGTGTGTACAGATCGCCCATCTGCGCCACAGCTTGTGGCGTGAGCAACTCAAAAAAATCGACGATGCGCTGAATACGCGGGTCGGTTGCGGTGTGAGACATAGCGCGATCTTACAAGCCCGTGAACTGCCGCGTCATCTTGAAATACAAACTGTGCGGCGCACTTCGCATCAGCTTGAGCCACGCGGTGAAGCGCTTGGGGAAATGCATTTCAAACTTGCCCGCCTCCCAGCCCGCTATTATTTCAATAGCGGCTTGTGCAGGAGATATAAGGGCTGGCATACGAAAAGTGTTTTGTGATGTGAGCGGCGTGTCGACAAAACCTGGGTTGATGATGCTCACGCCCAAACCTTCATCGTGCAGGTCAATGTACAAAGCTTCCGCCATGTTGATGAGCGCTGCCTTGGTGGGCCCGTAGGCCAAAGCTTTGGGCAGGCCGCGAAAACCAGCCACGCTCGACACATAGCTCACATGCCCGTGCTTGGCAGCCAGCATGGCAGGCATCACCGCCTCCGTCACATACACAGCACCGAGGTAATTCACGTTCATATGCTGCGCCATCGTCTCACTTTTCATCTCTTGCGCACGCAGCGGCTGATAAATACCAGCGCAATACATCACAAGATCAAGGGAACCCGCTTGCAATAAGTTGGTAGCTGCCGCTTTGACCGCCGCTTGATCTGTCGCGTCCAGAGGAAAAATTTGTAAGCCAGCGAGTTGCTTGGCCAACTCTTGCAGGGCCGCAGCGCTTCTCGCTGAAACAATCACCTGCGCTCCAAGCCCATGCAAGGCTTCGGCCACAGCACGTCCAATGCCCGTGGATGCGCCGACGAGCCATACACGCTTGCCGCGCCAGTCTGTGATTTTTGGATTGAGGCTCATGAGGAACTGCTTTGTTGTTTTATGTGATGTGGGCAATGAATTGGGATCTGACCCCAATTAATTTCTCTTGCTGAAAGTAACCACGAGCTCACCTAAGGTGATGCCGAATTTACTCATGGTGGCCTTGTTGATCACGACTTTGCTGTCCATCTGATACATCCAGTCGTCGAACTGCACTTCATACACCTTGCCGTCCACCGGCAGCGCCAGCGTGTAGCCCCAGCGAAAAGCATTGCCGCGTTGTTCGCCGTTGCCAATGCCAATCACATCATCAGCGCGCCCTTCATAACGCACGACGCCATCGCTTCCCGCCATGCGCTTCATGCGCCAAATGCGCTTTTCCTTTTTGCCGTCGCTGTAGACAAAATCTTCATCCAAAATACCGTCTTCGCCATTCCAAGAGCAATTCATCGTCACGATGAAGCGACGCACTACTTTTCCGTCGCGATCCGTAAAGATGCCCCAGCCATCGACAATACCGTTGAAATAATTCTTCAAATCAAAGACGGGTTTTTCATTGGCATAATCCGCCACCTGCGGTCGCGTGCCGCAGCCCGCGATGCTGAGCGTAGCCGCAGCGCCTGTCGCACCGAGCAAGCTGCGACGAGAGAGTTGGATCATCATGTCAGACTCCATTTCATATGAGTTTTTGGCCTCTGGCCGTTATAAATAATGCACAAGACGCTACTAATTTAAGAGCGCAAGGCAACACACAATACGCGATCACTAAAGCTTGCAAAGCCTGCGGATCGCGTGCACCGGGCGAATAGCCAAAGACATCCAAGAGCGGCAACGCCAAGCCAGCAGCCAGCGCCATATTGAGCTTGGTGGCGAAATTCCACCAGCCGTAGTACGCGCCTTCATGACGGCCCTGATCGCCTTGCGCGGCAATCGCACCTGTCAGCAAGGCGCTCGGAAAAGCCAAATCCGCGCCCAAAGCAACACCCGATAGCGCACACACCATCACATAAGGCCACACATCGCCCGCACCCAAGAATGCTGCCCACACAAACACCGCGATCGACAACAGCATGCTCGCAAACCAGCCCCATGCCAGCCCGATGCGTTTGACCGCATGTAGCCACAGCGGAATCGCCAACGCACCCGCCAAAAAGTACACGCCCAGAAACACGCCTTCTAAATTCTTAGGCGCTTGAAGAAGATCTTGTACAAAAAACAGCACCAAGGTTGCGGGCACAGCACTGGCAATCCCATTGAGCACAAACACCGCCATCAACACCCGAAAGCGCGGATTGCGCCACGGCTGCCACACATCGCCAGGCGCCTCATGCGCCTGAGCGCTCTGCACCGGGCGGGGTGCGCGTGTCAAAGCCCACAAACCCAGCGCCAGCAGCGCCACGAAAGCACCCACCATCACATGAAG
>JANMDE010000060.1:0-2626 GCA_031376105.1 Variovorax sp.
CTTTGAGATCGTAGCCAATCGATTCGAGCATCTTCATGCAGCCATAAGGCGTGCAAGGCCAAAAGCCGGGGCGGCCGACCATGAGAGCGCCCGCGCTGGCAATGTGAAACCCGTCCACATCTTTTTCTGGCGAAATCGCTTCGATCACTTTTTGCGCGTCGATGTGGGACGGCAAAGGAAGTTGCACAAGGATGCCGTGGATCGATGCATCGTTGTTGAGCTTGTCCACTAGCGCCAGCAGCGCTTCTTCACTCATGTCGGCGGGATGTTTTTCCATCACCGAATGCAGGCCGTTATCCGCACAGGCTTTGACTTTGTTGCGCACATAGACTTGGGAGGCTTGGTTGTCTCCCACTAGCACCACCGCGAGGCCGGGGGTGATGCCCTTGGCTTTGAGCGCGGCAGCACGACGGCCAACGTCGGTGCGAAGCTTGGCGGAGAGATCGTTGCCGTTGATGAGTTGGGCTGTCATGTTGATCTAAAGGGGAAATCTAAAGAAGAAATACCGGACGCAAAGGGCGCAAAAGTTGCGCAAAAGACGCAAAAAACACCAAGAAAAATCTAAAAAACAATGCCCTACCTTGGAGTTAGGCAGGGCATTGTTTTTAATTTTAGTTTTCTTTTTCGCGTCTTTTGCGCAACTTTTGCGCCCTTTGCGTCCGGCTGTTGGGGAAAGTTTTTAAGCCTTCGGCGCGTTCGAGCCCAGAGCAATTTTTAGAAGATCAGCCACGGTATTCGCGTTGAGCTTTTCCATGATGTTGGCGCGGTGCGCTTCCACGGTTTTGATACTGATGCCCAAATCGTCGGCGATTTGCTTGTTCAAGCGGCCTGCCACGATGCGCTCTAGCACCTGGGATTCACGGCCTGTGAGCTTAGCCAGCAGAGCATCTCGGCTGGCAGACTGCTGGTGGTCAGAGAAGCTGCCCTTGGCTTCTTCCAGCATGCGCTCCACCAAGCTCACCAGCTCAGGCTCTTTGAAAGGCTTTTGGATGAAATCCATCGCGCCTTTTTTCATGGTGTTGACGGCCATCGGCACATCGCCGTGACCGGTGATGAAGACCACAGGCAGCGGGCTCTTGCGTTCAAGCAGCTTGTCTTGCAGCTCAATGCCACTCATGCCGCCCATGCGCACGTCGACCAGCAAGCAAGCCACCTCACGCGGGTCATAGCGGGCGAGGAAGGTTTCGGCGGAGTCAAAGCAGCGCACGCGGTAGTCTTTGCCTTCGAGCAGCCATTGCAGCGAATCGCGCACGGCCTCGTCGTCATCCACTACATAGACCGTGCCTTTTTTTGGAATCAAGCTCATGAAAAACCTTTTCTAAATCAAAACCTGCTGATTGCCATTATAAAATCTGCATAGTATGCTATCTATTTAGTAGCAAACTCACACCGACTTCATGAAGTTGGCAAGGCCGCAAAACTGCCCGTGCGAGCGCCGTCAAAAGCCATGGGTCGGCAAGGCAACCAAAAGCTGAAGCGGCAACCCGTCACTTCCGTGCCATTGTAGAGGTTCTCGGCCTGCATCCGGCCTTGGTGGCTCTCCACGATGGAACGGCATAAATTCAGGCCAATGCCCATGCCCTCCGCCTTGGTGGAGAAGAAGGCCTCAAACAAGCGCTGCATCACCTCAGGTGCTAAGCCCTGCCCAGTGTCGGTCACAGTGAATTCAACTGCTTCGCCAACGCCTTCCATCTGCTTGGGCAAGACGCGCAGCTCCACGCTACGGCGATTGTTGGGGCGATTGGCGTTGTCAATAGACTCAGCGGCGTTTTTCAGTAAATTTACCAACACCTGCTCGATCAAAATCGGATCCACCATCAGTTTTGGTAGCCGCGCTGCCAAGTAATGGCTCAGGCGTACATGGCGGCGGCGCAACTCAATCTCTGCCAGCTCCAAAGCCTCCGCCACCAATTGAGATACCTCACTCTCCGTGCGGTTGGGTGCAGAGCGCTTCACGAAGCTGCGAATACGCTGAATAATCTGGCCTGCACGCTGCGCTTGGCGAGCGGTTTTATCAAGTGCCGCCAGCATTTCTGCTTCGCTGATTTGCTTGGCCTGAATGCGGCTAACCATGCCAGTGCAGTAATTTGAAATAGCCGTCAGAGGCTGGTTGAGCTCATGCGCCACGCTAGAGGCCATCTCCCCCATCGTGATCAGGCGTGAGGCGGACTGCGCTTTCTCTGCCTGCTGCGCGGCCAAGTCTTCAGCCATACGGCGCGGCGTGATGTCGGTGGCAATCACCATTTGCGCCAAGCGGCCATCGGTCCAGTTTAAATAGCGCGAGCGCACTTCTAGCCATTTGTTCAAAGCGGGAATGAAGATTTCCGCATTTTCGCTTTTGGCTGCAGCAATTTCCTCAGCAGGCAGGCCTGCCAGCGCGTCCACATTGTCTCCATTGGTGCTGTCTTTGAAATCTGGCGATACGATGCTGTCGATCCGTCCGGCCTGCTCAACTAAGCTCAAATGCTCAGCTGACTTTCCGCCAAACCACAGCCGATACATTTTGTTGGCAAACAGCAGCTCATCGCCGCCCAGCGGTGCCACCGACACACTGGCATCCAGCCCCTCCAGCACCGTCGTGAAACGCTCATAAGACTCCGAGAGTTGGCGGCGCACGCGGTTGGGC
>JANMDE010000133.1:0-4036 GCA_031376105.1 Variovorax sp.
TATCAATATAGCGAGCGGTTTGGTCACCCGGGCGAATGCCGGGAATGAACGCACCGCTTTTCTTCAGGTTGTCGGCCGTTTCGCGGCTGTTAAACACCAAGGCTGTGTAGAAGAAGCAGAAGAAAATAATCGCAGCTGCATAAAACATGATGTAGATCGGCTGACCCGGGGTCAACATGCCAGCAATATCTTTGAGCCAACGCATCGAATCACCGGTGCTGAACCAACTCACCACGGTCGCAGGCAGCAAAATAATCGACGAAGCAAAGATCGGGGGAATCACACCGGCCATGTTCAACTTCAAAGGCAGATGAGAGGACTGACCACCGTAGACCTTGTTGCCCACTTGGCGGCGTGCGTAGTTCACCAGAATCTTGCGCTGACCACGCTCAACAAACACCACAAAATATGTGACCAAAACCACCAAAGCCACAATAATGATCGCTGCTATGATACTCATCGCACCGGTACGAACCAGTTCCAGCAAACCACCAATCGCACCCGGCAAACCTGCTGCAATACCTGCGAAGATCAAAATCGAAATGCCATTGCCCAAACCACGCTCTGTGATTTGCTCGCCCAACCACATCAAAAACATAGTGCCAGCGGTGAGACTAACGACGGTCGCCATCCGGAAACCAAAACCAGGTTGTAACACCAAACCAGCCGAACCTTCAAGCGCCATGGCAATGCCAAGCGACTGAAACAGCGCCAAACCTAAAGTACCGTAGCGCGTGTATTGCGTAATCTTGCGGCGACCTGATTCGCCCTCTTTCTTCAATTGCTCAAATGTAGGAACGACATAAGTGAGCAACTGCATGATGATCGAAGCAGAGATGTAGGGCATGATGCCCAGAGCGAAGACCGTGAAGCGAGACAATGCGCCGCCTGAGAACATATTAAATAGGCTCAGGATACCGCCTTGCTGACCTTGAAACAAAGCTTTCAGTTGCGTAGGGTCAATCCCTGGCACGGGAATGTGTGCACCGATACGGTACACCACCAGTGCCAGCAACAAAAACACGAGACGGCGACGTAGGTCTCCGAACTTGCCTGTTTTTGCGATTGCAGAAGGATTGGTTGCCACTAGGAAACAGCTTTCTCAGTCGTACTGATTAAACCAAGGAGCCGCCAACGGCTTCAATGGCCGCTTTTGCGCCGGCTGTGGCACCAATGCCGGTCAACTTGACTGCTTTGGACAAAGTGCCGGTTTTAACAACTTTAACGACTTTGATCATCTCACCAATCAAGCCAGCCTGTTTTAAGCTCAGCATATCAACATCAGCAACACCCAGTTTTTCAAGTGTGGTTAACGTGATTTCGGCATTGAATGCCAAGGTACGAGATTTGAAACCGCGCTTAGGCAGACGGCGCTGCAAAGGCATTTGACCGCCTTCGAAGCCGACTTTATGGTAGCCACCCGAACGTGACTTTTGGCCTTTGTGACCGCGACCTGCGGTCTTGCCGAGACCAGAACCGATGCCGCGACCCACGCGGCGACGCGCTTTTTTCGAGCCTTCAGCTGGAGTGATGGTATTGAGTTGCATCAGAGCACCTTGACCAAATAGCTGATCTTGTTGATCATGCCGCGAACTGCAGGCGTGTCTTCAATTTCAGAAACAGAATTCATTTTGCGCAGACCCAGGCCGCGCACAGTGGCGCGGTGGGACTCTTTGCAGCCGATGGGGCTACGCACGAGTTGCACTTTGACTTTGGCTTGCGTTGTCATGTCAGTTCCAATCAAACGAACAGCTCTTCAACACTCTTGCCGCGCTTGGCAGCCACATCACCTGCGGTGGTGCACTTTTCCAGAGCGTCGAGCGTAGCGCGGACGAGGTTGTAAGGGTTGGTAGAACCGTGGCTCTTGGCCACGATATCGGTGATGCCCATCACTTCAAATACAGCACGCATTGGGCCGCCAGCGATGATGCCAGTGCCCTTTGGAGCAGGCGACATCATGATGTTAGACGCGCCATGCGAACCATAAACACGGTGATGGATCGTGCCGTTTTTCAGTTTGCACTTGAGCATACCGCGACGCGCTTGCTCCATTGCTTTTTGCACTGCCACTGGCACTTCTTTCGACTTGCCTTTGCCCATGCCAACGCGGCCATCGCCGTCGCCAACCACGGTCAAAGCTGCGAAGCCCAAAATGCGACCGCCCTTGACCACTTTGGTCACGCGGTTCACAGCGATCATCTTCTCACGCATGCCATCTTCTGGACCTGCTGCGGGAGTGTTTGCTTGTAATTTAGCCATAAATTTCTCGCTTCAACTCGTGCTTAGAACTGCAAACCAGCTTCGCGGGCAGCTTCGGCCAAGGCCTTGACGCGGCCATGATAGGCAAAGCCAGCGCGATCAAACGCGACTTTCTCTACGCCAGCAGCTTTCGCTTTTTCAGCGATGCGTTTACCAACAGCGCTTGCAGCTGCGGCATTGCTGCCTTTGCCGCCGAGGGCCTTGGAGATATCCGCTTCGGCGGTGGAGGCTGAAGCCAACACTTTGGAACCGTCGCCGGAAATCACTTGCGCATAAATATGCAAGTTGGTGCGGTTGACCGACAAGCGGGCAACACCTTGGGTAGCGATGCGGATGCGCGTCTGACGCGCACGACGCACACGCTGGTCTTTTTTGTTCAGCATGTTCGCGCTCCTTACTTCTTCTTAGTTTCCTTGATCGTGATCTTTTCATCCGAATAACGGATGCCTTTGCCTTTGTAAGGCTCAGGGGGACGCACGGCCCGGATTTCAGCAGCGATTTGACCAACGCGTTGGCGGTCAGCGCCTTTGATGATGATTTCAGTGGGGATTGGGGTTGCAACCGAGATACCTGAGGGCATTTCAAAGTTGACAGGGTGGGAGTAACCCACTGCCAAGTTCAATTTGGTACCTGAAGCAGCTGCTTTGTAACCCACACCAACGAGATTGAGTTTTTTCTCAAAGCCTTTGGTCACGCCAACAACCATGTTGTTGACGAGCTGACGAAGCGTGCCGCTCATCGCGTTGGCTGCAGTTGACTCATTCGCGGGAGCGAACGTCAGCTTACCAGCTTCGTTTTTCACAGCGACCAAAGCATGCGCGGCAACAGACAGCGAACCGCCAGAGCCTTTAACGCTGATTTTGTCGGTAGCAATCGTCACTTCTACGCCTGCTGGCACGGTGACGGGCATTTTTCCTACACGGGACATGTTATTTTCCTTCCCGAGCTTTAAGCGACGTAGCAGAGCACTTCGCCACCGACACCGGTTGCGCGCGCTTTGCGGTCTGTCATCACGCCTTGGGGCGTGGTGACGATGGCGATGCCCAAGCCGTTCATGACTTGAGGGATACTTCCCGTGCCTTTGTAAACGCGCAGACCGGGGCGGCTTACGCGCTCCAGACGCTCGATCACTGGACGGCCAGCGTAATATTTCAGGGCGATTTCAAGCTCAGACTTGCCATCAACCGTATTCACTTTGAATCCGTCAATGTAGCCTTCGTCTTTCAATACCTGCGCGATCGCTGCCTTGATCTTGGATGCAGGCAACGACACGGTAGTTTTGGCGACCATCTGCGCATTACGAATGCGCGTCAACAAGTCGGCGATAGGATCACTCATGCTCATGTTTGTTTTCCTTTTCGCTTACCAGCTGGCCTTGGTCATGCCAGGGATCTCACCAGCAAACGCCATTTCGCGCACTTTCATGCGGCCCAAGCCAAACTGGCTGTAGGTACCACGGCCACGGCCTGTGATACTGCAGCGGTTACGCTGGCGATGGGGGTTTGCATTACGCGGGAGCTTGTTTAAGCCCAGACGCGCAGCCATTTGTTCTTCGGGTGATTTGCTCACGTCGGAAGCAGTGGCCTTGAAATCGGCATACTTCTTCGCAAACTTGGCAGCCAGTTTGTCGCGTTTGAGTTCGCGCTGGATGAGTGCAGCTTTAGCCATATGACTCGCTCCTTGTCAGTTCTTGAACGGGAAGCGGAAGCCAGTGAGGAGCGCTTTGCACTCGTCATCGGATTTCGCTGTCGTTGTGATGCTGATATTCAAACCACGC
>JANMDE010000148.1:0-11530 GCA_031376105.1 Variovorax sp.
TTTTGACGGGATCCCATTGGGCATTGGTCAAAAAGCCCAAGCCATTGTGTGAAATGGAGGGCCAAGCACCGATAAAGAGAGAAAGGATGCTGCTGGCAAGTCAGTTGCGATCAAGTAATTGCTATTATTACGATAGCAGCCCACGCAGCATATGCGTGGGTAAAATGCTTAAAAACACCTAGAAAATCAAGCCATCATGTCTACACCTGTTAACGCCTCTGGCGCAAGAGCCACTGATCGCATCTTTGGTTGGAGTGCGCGTGGCGCAGCTGTGATCACGCTGGGTTTGCTCTTTGGCATCATCATTTCTCTCTTTATCGGTGCTTGGCCCTCCATTTCACACAATGGCTTGGGCTTTTTGACCAATGCCCAATGGGATCCCGTCAAAAATGAGTATGGCGGCTTGGTCATGATCTATGGCACGATTGCCACGTCCATCATCGCGCTTGTAATCGCAGTTCCTGTGAGTTTTGGGATTGCATTGTTTCTCACCGAGCTTTCTCCTGCTTGGCTAAAGCGCCCACTCGGCACAGCCATTGAGTTGCTCGCAGCTGTGCCATCTATCGTCTATGGCATGTGGGGCTTGCTGGTATTCGGCCCCATTTTGGCGACCTACATTCAGCAGCCTCTGCAAAAACTTCTCAAAGGTGTGCCGTTTCTGGAAACCTTTGTATCAGGCCCGCCAGTCGGTATTGGATTGCTCAGCGCAGGCATTGTGTTGGCCATCATGATCATTCCGTTCATCGCTTCGGTGATGCGCGATGTGTTTGAAGTCACGCCCGCCTTGCTGAAGGAATCGGCTTATGGCTTAGGTTCAACCACTTGGGAAGTGATGTGGAATGTTGTTTTGCCTTACACCAAATCAGGTGTCATCGGTGGAATCATGCTCGGCTTGGGTCGCGCCTTAGGTGAAACCATGGCGGTGACCTTCTTGATTGGCAACTTTAATCAGCTCAATTCCCTGAGTCTTTTTGAGCCAGCCAATAGCATCACCTCAGCATTGGCCAATGAATTTGCAGAAGCTGGAGAGGGCTTGCATCAAGCATCATTGATGTACCTTGGCTTAGTGCTGTTCTTTATCACGTTTGTTGTACTTAGTTTTTCAAAAATCTTACTCTCGCAATTGCGCAAGGGTGAAGGAGCAAGCACATGAGCGCCGTCATGTCCAACGCGGTGATCGCCACTCCAAAACCAGCCACTGCCGTATCCCGTGCCGCACGTTTTGCCAATCGCAAACTCATCAACCGGATCGCCTTGGTGTTGTCCCTTTCGGCGATGGCTTTTGGCCTGTTCTGGCTGGCATGGATTCTTTGGGAAACACTGCGCTTGGGCTTATCTGGCCTGTCGCTGGCCGTTTTCACCGAAATGACACCGCCCCCGAATGATGCTGGTGGACTGGCGAATGCGCTGTATGGCTCATTCGTGATGGTCACACTTGCCACCCTGGTAGGCACACCGATTGGCATCATGGCAGGGGTGTATCTCGCTGAATATGGGATGAAAAGCAAACTCGCTTCTTTGACGCGCTTTGTCAACGACATTTTGCTGTCTGCTCCCTCGATCGTGATTGGTCTCTTTGTCTATGCCGTGATCGTTGCACAAGTCAAGTCTTTCAGCGCTGCGGCCGGCATTGTGGCCTTGGCTTTGATCGTGATTCCCGTGGTGATTCGCACCACCGAGAACATGTTGGCGCTGATCCCTCCCGGCATGCGTGAGGCAGCATATGCTTTGGGGACTCCCAAGTATCGGGTGATTCTTAGCATCACGCTGCGAGCTGCACGCGCTGGTGTCGTCACAGGGATTTTGTTGGCTGTGGCACGGATCGCTGGCGAGACTGCGCCACTGCTGTTTACCGCACTGTCGAATCAATTCTGGACCAATGATCTGCGTGAGCCTATGGCAAGCTTACCTGTCACCATCTTTAAGTTTGCAATGAGTCCCTATGAAAACTGGCAAAAACTGGCTTGGGCTGGCGTGTTGATCATCACTGTGGCTGTGCTCGCATTGAATATCCTCGCTCGCGTCCTCACGCGTCAGAAGTAAACGTTCAACACACTATATTGAAACACCATGGAAAACACAAAGCCTCGACTCCCCACTGAGCCTGCCAAGATGATTGTGCGCGATCTCAATTTCTACTACGGAAAGTTCCACGCGCTCAAAAACATCAATTTGACAATTCCTGAAAAGAAAGTCACTGCCTTTATCGGCCCGTCAGGCTGTGGAAAATCAACTCTTTTGCGTACCATGAATCGCATGTTTGAGCTGTATCCTGAACAGCGCGCAACGGGCGAGATTTCGCTTGACGGCGAAAACTTGCTCACAAGCAAGCAAGATGTTGCTTTGATACGCGCCAAGATAGGCATGGTTTTTCAAAAGCCGACACCGTTTCCGATGTCGATCTATGACAACATCGCATTTGGGGTGAAGCTCTTTGAAAACATGAGCAATAGCGAGATGGATGACCGCGTTGAATGGGCGCTGCGCAAAGCGGCGCTCTGGGGCGAAGTGAAAGACAAACTCAATCAAAATGGCGCAAGCCTCTCGGGCGGCCAACAGCAACGCCTTTGCATTGCTCGAGGCATTGCAGTGCTGCCGCAGATTTTGCTACTTGACGAGCCTTGCTCAGCGCTTGATCCAATCTCGACTGCAAAAATTGAAGAACTGATTGCCGAGCTGAAAAGCGACTACACCGTGGTGATCGTGACCCACAACATGCAGCAAGCTGCGCGTTGTTCGGACTACACCGCCTACATGTACCTGGGCGATTTGATGGAGTTTGGCGACACGGAAAGCATGTTCTTCAAGCCCGCCCGCAAAGAGACAGAAGACTACATCACAGGCCGTTTCGGCTAAGCCACTCAAACCGAAAGGGAATTCTCATGGCAGACAAACATCTCTCCACACAATTTGACTCCGATCTCAATGCTGTCTCTGGCCGTCTCATGGAAATGGGTGGTTTGGTGGAATTGCAAATGCGCGGCGCGATAGAAGCACTCTCCACCTTCAATTCAGAAGTCTCGGATCGCGTGATAGCGTCAGAGGTGAAAGTCAACGCGATGGAAGTTCAGATCGACCGTGAACTGAGCTCTATCATTGGCCGCCGCCAACCGACTGCGCGTGATCTTCGCTTGCTCATGGCGATTTCGCGCGTTACAGCCAATCTGGAGCGTATTGGCGATGAGGCGCACAAAATTGCACGTATGGTCAAGAGCATGATTGCAAGTGGCTCCAGCAGAAGCCTGCCCTCCAGCGAATTGCGCGTTGCGCTTGATTTGGCCAGCGGCTTGCTGCGTAAATCTCTTGATGGTTTTGCACGACTGGACACGGCAACCGCGCTGGCTATCTTGAAAGAAGATGACGCGATTGACCGCGAGTTCAACGGCTTCATCCGCAAACTCGTGACCTACATGATGGAAGACCCACGCACGATCTCGCCCAGCCTCGATTTGCTCTTTGTAGCTAAAGCGCTAGAGCGTGTGGGTGACCATGCCAAAAACATCGCTGAATCTATCATCTATATTGTTGAAGGCACAGATGTGCGCCATACTTCGATTGATGAAATTGAATCGGCCTTGCGTTAAAAGCTGTAGCACACTATGAAACGCCTTCGCGCCCTGATTGTTGAAGATGAGCCAGCCATCAGCGAACTGTTGGCCATCAATCTGCGTCATAACGGCTTTGAACCCGTGGTCTGCATGGATGGCGAGCAAGCGCAGCGCGAGCTGGATGCCGTGTTGCCAGACATTGTCTTGCTCGATTGGATGTTACCCGGTGCCAGTGGGATTGCACTCGCTCGCCAATGGCGCAAAGCCGAGCGCACGCGCCATGTGCCGATTCTGCTGCTCACAGCGCGAAGCGAAGAAAGCGACAAAATTCAAGGCTTGGATGCGGGCGCGGACGACTACATTACCAAGCCCTTTTCCACACAAGAATTGATGGCACGCATTCGCGCCATTCTGCGTCGCCGTGCACCAGAGCAAACCGCTGAATTGCTCAAGCTGAGCAGCTTAGAGCTTGACAGTGCCACGCATCGCGTAAGTTGGCAAGGTATCGAGCTCAAAGTCGGCCCGACGGAATTTAAACTGCTGCGGTATCTGATGGCGCATCCCGAGCGCGTTCACAGCCGCGCCCAATTGCTCGACAAAGTGTGGGGCGATCATGTCTTCATTGAAGAGCGCACAGTAGATGTGCACATCAAGCGCTTGCGTGAAGCCCTGCAAACTGCAGGCAACATGATTGATACCGTGCGCGGTGCGGGTTACCGCTTAACGTCTCAAGTGCCTGCCAATGCGGGATGATATGCTTCGCTCATGAGCCGAATCACGACGCTTTTGATAGCATTCTCCATAGGTTTTTTAGCGGATTACGGCCTTTTTTCTCTTCACAATGCGGTTTGGGGTGGTTTGCTGGGCATTGCCTTGTGGCTGGTGTGGGACAGTTGGCGGTTGGCTCAGTTCGACCAGCAATTGCGCAACGCCCAAGCGGGCTTGCCGTTACAGGAATCTAACGGCACATGGGGGCAATTTACTCAGCGTGTGAGGCATTTGCTGCGAACGCGCGATCAGCAATTGGTGCAAAGTGAACAGCGGCTGCAAGATTTTTTGTCCGCTATTCAAGCTTCTTCCAATGGTGTGTTGTTGCTCGATGCGCAAAATCGCATTGAATGGTGCAACCAGACCGGAGCGCAACTCTTAGAGTTAGACGCGCAACGCGATGTATTGCAACACATCACCAACCTCGTGCGTGCGCCCGCATTTTCCGAGTATTTGCAAGAGGGTGATTTTTCGCATGAGGTGATCTTTGAGACGGCCAGCAGCACACCGCAAATCCCCAAGCGCTTGAGCGTGCAGCTGCATCGCTACGGCTCGAATGTGCAGGGCAACGTTTCTCGGCTGCTCATGCTTGCACGCGACATCACGGCGCTGGAATTGGCCGAGGCACAGCGCCGCGATTTTGTGGCCAACGTATCGCACGAAATTCGCACCCCACTGACCGTGCTGTCTGGTTTTGTAGAAACGCTGCAAAACCTGCCCCTTGATGAAGCCCAGCGCAGCCGCTATTTAGGCTTGATGCAAGAGCAGAGCCATCGCATGCAAAGCTTGGTGAGTGATTTGCTCACACTCTCTCGCTTGGAAGCCAGCCCCGCTCCCAGCTTTGAATCGGCGCTGCCTGCAGGACAACTGATGGCGCAGCTGGAGCGCGATGCCCACGCGATGATGCAAGTGATGGATTTACCTGGCAACAATAGCCACCGCTTGCATTTCATCTGCGATCAACCTCAGATCCAGTTGCTGGGCGATCGCTCGGAGCTTATTAGCGCTACCAGCAATCTTGTGCAAAATGCACTGCGATACACACCGCCCGGTGGTAGCGTGGAGGTGAGTCTGCGTTTGCTGCCCGATGACCGGATGGAATTTGCTGTGCAAGACACAGGCGCTGGCATCGCGCCCGAGCATCTGCCGCGCCTGACCGAGCGCTTTTATCGCGTTGATCGCAGCCGCTCGCGCGAGAGCGGCGGCACGGGCTTGGGACTGTCCATCGTCAAGCATGTGGTGCAGCGCCACGGCGGCGAGGTGAAAATCAGCTCTGAGGTGGGCAAAGGCTCACGTTTTGCCTTCATGCTGCCGGCCAATCGCATCAAACTGGTTTTGTAAGCTGCCAAATCCGCCACTGAAACGCGGCAGCTGCAAAGCACAGCGCTATCGCGCCCATCAGCCAAAATGCGGCAGGCTGCTGCCAAGCGGCGATGCCCGCAAAGCCGACATAAGCCAACATATAGCCGCCGCCCAAGCCCAGCCCCCATAGCGCCACGCTGTATACCAGCATTGGCATCAGCGTGATGCGCCAGCAGCGCAGCAAGAAAAAGCCAATCGCTTGCCACGCATCGGCCACGTGATACAGGGCGACCAAGAGCAGCAGCCCTGACCCTAAGCGTGCCACTTCCGGGTTGCTGGAATACAAACGCGCGATCGGAATGGCAAGCAAGGCCATCAGGCTACTTGCCAACAAAGCCACGCAGATCGTGAGCCACACCGCCGCTCGCGCTAACCTCTGCGCTTGGCGGACATCACCCGCACCGATCCAATATGACACTCTGGCGCAGCTGGCGATGGAGAGCGACAAAGGCATCATAAACAACACCGCCGCCATGCTCGCAGCGATCTGATGCGAGGCTGTGGCCAAAATACCCAGCCGCGCCACCAGCAAGCCCATTAAGGCGTAAGAAGTCACTTCCACCATACTTGCTAAGCCCGCAGGCACGCCTAGGGCGGCATAGGTTTTGAGGCGCATCCAATCAGGTTTTTCAAAATGAGAAAACAATTGCAAAGGCTTGTACACATCTAGCCTGCGCAGCGCGGCGAGTGCTGCTAAAAACATCAGGCAATTGACCGAAAAAGTAGCCCAAGCGCAACCCACCACACCCATGGCGGGCAGCCCCATACCGCCAAACACAAACCACACGGTGAGTGGAATCTTCACTAGCAGCGACGCCATTTGCAGCATCATCACGATCCTGGGTGCACCCAGAGACTGGTTGAGCGATGAAAACATGCGAAAACCCAAAGTAGGAATCAGCGCCCAGCCCAGAATGCTCAGGTAATGCTGCGCATCAGGTCGCAGGCTTGAAGGCACGCCAAACAGCGCCAAAAAAGAGCCCGATTGCATCATGACTGCCATGCCAAACAACATCAGCGCCAGTCCCAGATAGATCGATTGGCGAAACGCGCTGCCCAGTTGCTGCGGCTTCTTCGCGCCATGCAGCTCAGAGTAAATCGGCATCATCGCTTGCATCACACTCATCAGGCTCACATAAATGCTGATGAAAATGCTGGAGGCTACGGCCAGCGTGGCCAGTGCCTGATCCGAATAGCGCCCAGCCACCACCGCATCCGTCACGCCATACGCCATGGTGGCCAGTTGCCCGATCACAATGACTTTGGCATGATGCGCGATCACGCCTAGCTCTTTGCGCGTGGATGGGGCGCATGTCTCAAAAGCTGGGTTCATCTCAGGTGCCAGCGCGTTTGTAAATCAACAACGTCTCAGAATCCGTGGATGAGCGGCGGCGCACACTTTGCACCCAATGCCAGCCCGCAGGTTGCACAAAGCCAGCTACTTTCGGGCGTTCTGCATCGAGAATCATCCAATCGCAGCGCACTGGGCTGGACTCACTGGCAAAAAGTGGTACGACGTTGTAGCGCCCATGAAACTGAAGTGCCGTTGTCTGTGCCTGCGAAAGCGAGATGCCATAGACGCAGCTTGTTTGACCGACATAAAGTTGCACGCGAGCGATCATCGGCGCATAGCTGCGGCCGTAATCCAGAATAGGCATCCACAGCGTAGTCAACAATATCCAACAAGTCACCGCGCCACTGGCTGGGATCACAAGAGATTTCCACAAAGCCGAGCGATGCCGCCCCGTGCGCCAGACGATCACCACAATCCAGCCCACGGTAGCCGCCAATGCGGCTGCCAATGCAACGCCAGAAAAATTCGGCTCAAAACCGGGCAGCAGACGCTTGACATTTGCTGCGGGTTTGGCGGGGAGGTTCAGATGCATCGAGAGATAAATCACCCAAATCACCACACTGCAGCCCGCGAAAAACAAGATCGTGAACCAATCCACCAAGGCGCTCACGCTTCGGTGTAACGTGGGCAAAGCCATGGCAGCCAAACAAGCAAACGCGGGCATGGCCAACAGCAGTGTGCGGTCTGCACCGGGCCGCACGATGGTGGCCACCACCATCACCAAGAGCACCGCAGCAGGCCAAGCAATGTGCAAACTTCGCCACCAGTGCCGCCAGCGCCACAGGGCCACCAAGGCCAGGGGCCAAGCCGGCCATGTAAACCAAACCCAAAGCTTGCCCAAATTGAGCCATTCACGGGCGCTGCCGGGCAGGCTGCCCCATTGCGCCTGCCATTGCCCCAGAGCATTTGCAAGCGCTGCCGCCAACAAGCCACAGGCCGCCATGGCCAGCGCCCAGCGCCGAGCATCTGCATCGCCTTGCCAGACCCGCACCAGCGCTGCCGCTAAGCACAGCGCCAAGCTAAATGCAGGCGAGCCAGACAAGGCCACCCCCAAGCTGCCGAGCAGCAAAGCCACCGCAGGCGTCCACAAGCGCTGCGCGGAAGCAGACACGGCATAAAAAAGAAGCGCTGAAAACGCCAGCTGCGCCAAATAGGGCGTCGTTTCGTGGGAGAGCTGCGCCAGCCCGAGCATGGCCAGCAGCGCCAGCAAACTGCCATCGGCCAAGCTGCGGGCGTAATCCACCGGATCGGCCTCACCGCCAAAAGCAAACAGCACAGGCTGTGCCGCAGGCCGGAGAGCTAAGTGGTAGACGGCATACCAGGTGCTCGTCAGCGTCACCGCCAAAAGCAGAGCAAAAGGAATGCGCACCGCCACATCCATCGGCAGCGGCGTTCCCAGCAGCGCGTTGAGCTGGATGAAGCCCGCGCCCAGCCAATATGGCAGCAAGCCCATCATCTCGGGCGCTTGACCGAGCATTTTCGGAATGAGCCAGTTTGTACCGCCCAAAGCCATTTCGCGCATCAAGCCAAAAGCGGCGATGTCGCCGCTCTTCCAAGGCTCACGCCCCAGAAACCCCGCCAACACGTAGGCCACGCTGAGCAAGATCAGCGCCCAGCGCGGCAAACGGCGCACAGCCTCCTGCGTCACGATCGCGGGCGTGGTGGCGGGTGTGGTGGTAGCTGCAACGACGTTGGTCGCCAGGGGAGGGGTGGTCATGGAAAGCAGGAAATGAAAAAGGCAGGCTGGTTGCCCAGACTGCCTTGGTATTGTGAACAGTTTTGAAGCTGTTCGCGCGAGGGCTTACGCCGTCTTCGCGGCGGGGGTGGTGCGGGCGAAGCGGTTGCGGAATTTCTCCACACGTCCGCCCATTGTGTCCACCGATTTTTGCGTTCCGGTGTAAAAAGGATGCGATTCGCTCGAGGTATCGAGCTTGTACAACGGCAATTCTTTGCCGTCATCCATCTTGATCATTTCCTTGGTGTTCACGCACGAGCGGATCACGAACTTGGAGTTGTTAGACAAATCCACGAAGCACACTTCGCGGTAGTTAGGGTGAATGCCTTCTTTCATGGGGAACTCCATCAGGGTGGGCAGCCGCGCAATTCTGGGCATCCGGCCTCGGATGCGCTTGGGAAACAGAACACGTACTTACCAGCAGCAAAGCTTTCAATTATAACCCAAGCACTCAGCGCCTTCGGGAACTGGGGTGCTTGACCTTGCCCACCGCCTCAGGCAGGCTGAGGATAGCGCCGGGCCAAGCTTTCAGCAATGCAAACCGGCTTGTCTTGCCCCTCGCGCTCGATTTTCACTTCCCAAGTCATCTGCACGCCAGAAGAGCCGCCCAGTCCTGTCACGGGCTCGGTCGCCAGCAGCGTCAAGCGCCCACGCAAACGGCTTCCCACGGGCACAGGCGACATAAACCGCACTTTATTGAGCCCGTAATTCACGCCCATGCTCGGCTCATCAATTTGCAAACTCTCGTCAAAAAACTTGGGGACTAACGAGAGCGTGAGAAAACCATGCGCAATCGGACCGCCAAAAGGTCCTGCCTTGGCACGCTCCACATCCACATGAATCCACTGGAAATCACCCGTGGCTTCAGCAAACTTATCGACTTGACTCTGTGTGATCAGCGTCCACTCGCTCACGGCAACTTCTTGACCAAGCAGTGCCGTCAACTCTGAAATCGTTTTAAACCTTGCCATATTCATTGATCCAAAAAGGCTGTCAAAGCCTGCCATTGCGCCAAGTCTTTTTCCACACGGCTGGGCGCAACATCCCAGAGCGTGAGGCCGCGCGCGGCGAGGTGAATATAGTTTTGCGTGTCGCGCACAAAGCCGAGCACCGGCAGCCCCAAACTGCCTACGAATTCTTGCAGTTTGTCTGCGGCAATCGTGCGCGCATCCACCCGCATGCCCACAACGCCCACCTGCACTTTACTAGCGTGGCTGCTTTGCGCGAGTTGATCGAGGAAAGCGCGAGTGGCAAAAATATCAAACACACTCGGCTGCAGTGGCACGATGATTTTGTCGGCCACTTTCATCACATCTTTGAAATGCCCGCCATGCAGACCACCCGGCGTATCCAGCACCACATGCGTCACACCCTTGGGCGGCTTGGCCACGCCGTTGCTCACGTCCCAGCTCAGAATCGGCCTTGCAGCAGAAGGGCGAAGCCCCAGCCATAGCTTGGAAGACTGCTGGCGATCTGCATCGCCCAGCATCACGGCATGGCCGCGCGAGGCGTAGTAGCCTGCGATATTGGTAGATAAAGTGGTTTTGCCAACACCGCCTTTGGGGTTGGCCACGACGATCACGGGCATGTTCTTCTCCTCGCAGCCTAAATCAAGCTGGAAGAGACGATGTTACCGAAAAATCACTTGAAAGGAGACTGTTTAACGGTCTTCAGGTCGCCGGGCAGGCTGCTGATGTAATTGGCCATGGCCTTCATCTCAGCATTGGAATACTGCTTGGCAATGCCCGCCATCACGCCATTAGAGCGGCCCACTTTGGCGTTGTTTTCTGTTTTGTAGGCTTTCAGAGCCACAAAAAGGTAGTCGGCATGCTGACCTGCGATCTTGGGGTAACCCGGGTCAATCGGCTTGGCGAAATTTGCGCCATGGCAAGAAATGCAAGCGCCTTTGGTGAGTAAGGCGCCGACGGCAGCCGATGGCTCTTTGTCAGCCTTGGCAGGCAGCGTTGCGCCCGCCACCACGCCATGCTGCGTGTAATAAGCAGCCAAATCAGCCATGTCTTGCTCAGACAAAGAAGCCGCAATCGCAGACATCGTGGGATGCTTGCGCTCGCCTTTTTGATACGCCGCCAAGGCGTTAGAAATGTATTTGCCGCTCTGTCCAGAGATCATCGGGGCTTTGTAAATCTCCGGGAAGCTGGCTTGGTAGCCCACAATGCCGTGGCAACCAATGCACATGGCGGCCTTGGCTTGACCTGCTTTGGCATCGCCTTTGACTTCTTGAGCCGAGGCGGTGAGGGTCACACAGGAGACAAAAAGGGCAACGGTGGCGGCGAGAAACTTGTTCATTTTGCGTACAGAATGGAGGGACGCTGGGCTTGCAACCGCCATTTCGGCAGCAAGCACGCGTCAAAAAACTCAACCTCTGATTATATCCGGCGCTAAGGGGCACTCCCTGATCGTCAGCACGGCACATCTATGAAATTCCAAGGCTCCCAAGGCTACGTAGCCACCCCCGACCTGATGCTGGCAGTCAATGCCGCCATCACACTGAAGCGTCCTTTGCTCATCAAGGGCGAGCCTGGCACGGGTAAAACCATGCTGGCCGAAGAAGTGGCTGCCGCTTTGAAAATGCCGCTCTTGCAGTGGCATGTGAAATCCACCACCAAGGCGCAGCAAGGCTTGTATGAATACGATGCCGTGAGCCGTCTGCGCGATTCTCAGATGTCTGATTTGGATGGCGGTGAGCGGGTGAAGAATATTCACAACTACATCATCAAAGGCGTCCTGTGGCAGGCATTCACC
>JANMDE010000162.1:0-4936 GCA_031376105.1 Variovorax sp.
CCCTGCCCGATTCCTTTTCCACCCATGATGTATTACCAACTCTGGCATGAACGCTCGCATGCTTCCGCACAGGCACGCTGGCTGCGTGAGCAGATCAAGGCGGTCGCAGCCTCGTTGAAAGTGATGACATGAATCCGACGCGCTTACAGCTGGCCGGCATCACCAAGTCCTACCCAGCTGTGGTGGCCAACGATGCAGTGAGCCTGAGCGTGCACAGTGGCGAGATTCATGCGGTACTTGGTGAGAATGGTGCTGGCAAGTCAACGCTGATGAAAATCATTTATGGTGCAGTGCAGGCCGACAGCGGCAGCATGCAGTTTGACGGCGCTGCGGTGGATATTCGTAATCCGCAAGAGGCGCGTGCGCTTGGCATTGCGATGGTATTTCAACATTTCAGCTTGTTTGAAACGCTCACCGTGGCTGAAAACGTGTGGCTGGGGCAAGACAAGTCGTCAAGTCTCTTGGACGTGACGCAGCGCATTCGCGGCAAAGGCGCCGAATATGGGCTAGAGATTGAGCCGCTGCGCCCGGTGCACACACTTTCTGTGGGCGAGCGCCAGCGAGTGGAGATCATCCGCGCCTTGCTCACCAACCCGAAGCTCTTGATTTTAGACGAACCCACCTCGGTACTCACGCCACAAGCGGTCGACAAGCTCTTTGAGACGCTGCGTTTGCTGAAAAGCCAAGGCTGTAGCATTCTTTATATCTCTCACAAGTTACACGAGATTCGCGCACTGTGCGACAGCTGTACCGTGATGCGCGGCGGCAAAGTGGTGGCCACTTGCACGCCAGCGCAGGAGAGCAATGCCAGTCTTTCGCGCATGATGATTGGCGCGGAGCCTTTGAGGCTGGCGCATCGCGTGGCCAAGGCGGGAGCGGCAGTTTTGCAGGTTAAAAATCTGTCGCTGCCCAAAGCTGATGCGTTTGCGGTGGATTTGGAAAGCATCAGCCTCACGGTGCATGCGGGTGAGGTGCTGGGCATTGCGGGCGTGTCGGGCAATGGACAAAAAGAATTGATGGCGGCGATTAGCGGTGAAGATCCGCGCCCTGCCCCGCAGGCGGTGATGATTGGCGAGCAAGCGGCCGGCCAGTTTTCGCCTTCTCAGCGCCGCGCGCTGGGCCTGCATTTCGTTCCCGAAGAGCGGCTTGGGCGCGGGGCGGTGCCGGTCATGAGCTTGGCGCAAAATTTATTGCTGACGCGGCATGAAGCCGTGTCAAACGCTGGGATGGTGGGATGGATTTCACCCGAAAAATTGAAAAACCAAGCGCAAAGCATCATCAGCCGCTTTGGCGTGAAAGCGGGCGGCCCAAATGCAGCAGCGCGCAGCCTCTCAGGCGGCAATTTGCAAAAATTCATCATGGGACGCGAGATTTCTGCTCAGCCCACATTGCTTGTCGTCTCGCAGCCCACTTGGGGTGTGGATGTAGGCGCTGCGGCGCAAATTCATGCGGAGATTTTGGCGCTGCGCGATGCGGGCTGCGCGGTGTTGGTGGTGAGCGAAGAGATTGAAGAACTGTTTGAATTGTCGGACCGATTGCAGGTGATCGCCAAAGGGCGGCTCTCGCCTTCTTTGCCGCGCACAGAAGCCACGCTGGAGCTAGTCGGGCAATGGATGAGCGGACTTTGGTCAGAAGCAGAGGAGATCAACCATGCTGCGGCTTGAAGCACGCCCAGAAGTCTCTCGCGCTTGGGTGTATGGCTCACCAGTGCTGGCACTTTTGATCACGATTGTGGTTGCAGGTTTACTGTTTGTGGCTTTGGGAAAAGACCCGGTACGCGGGCTCTCGATCTTTTTGATTGAGCCTTGGGCCAATTGGCGCGGAGCGAGCGAGATTGCGCTGAAATCCATTCCCCTGGTGCTTTGCGCACTGGGCTTGGCGCTCTGTTATCGCAGCAATGTTTGGAACATTGGCGCGGAAGGCCAATTGCTGATGGGCGCGATCTTTGCAGGCGGATTGGCGATGTGGGCCACCGAAGCCAAACAGAGCTTTTCGCCTTGGGTGTTTATGTGGATGGGTATGTTGGCGGGCGCGATTGGCGGCGCGTTTTGGGCCAGTATCGTGGCGCTGCTGCGGGATAAATTCAATGCAAATGAAATTCTCGTGAGCTTGATGCTCGTTTACGTGGCGAATTTGCTGCTGAGCTATTTGGTGTTTGGCCCTTGGAAAGACCCGCAAGGCTTTAACTTTCCACAAACCGTGACGTTTGACGACGGCACGCTTCTGCCGCGCATGTTTAAAGGCTTTCGCCTGCATTGGGGGTTTGTGATTGCGCTGCTGGCGGCGTTGGTGATGACGGTGTTTTTATTTCGTACGTTCAAGGGCTACCAGCTGCAAGTGGGTGGGCTCGCGCCTGCTGCGGCGCGTTATGCAGGTTTCTCCAGCCGCAGTGCCTTGTGGACGGTCTTGCTCACCAGCGGCGCATTGGCCGGTGTCGCGGGCAGCATGGAGGCGCTGGGCCCGCTAGCGCAGCTCACGCCGCATGTTTCGGTCGGCTACGGGTTCACGGCGATCATTGTGGCTTTCATTGGGCGGCTGCATCCGGTGGGCTGTATTTTTGGTGCGGCGCTACTTTCCATGTTTCTGATTGGCGGGGAGCTGGCGCAATCGCGAATTGGGCTGCCTTCGGCTTTGTCGAACGTGTTTCAGGGCGTGTTGCTCGTGGCGCTGCTGGCTTGTGATACTTTGATCCACTATCGAATTCGTAGCAAAGTACGCATTGGTTATAAGGGCGAAAGGGCGAAATCATGAATGAAATTGCCCTGCTCCTGGCCGCTACGCTACATGCAGGCACGCCCTTGGCTCTGGCCGGGCTCGGCCTCCTGATCAACGAGCGTGTGGGTGTGCTCAATCTGGGTGCTGAAGGCTTGATGTTGCTGGCGGCGATGGCGGGCTTTGCGATTGCTTTCCACACCGGCAGCGATACGCTGGCTTTTGCTGCGGGTGCGCTGGTGGGCGCAGGCGCGGCGGCGCTGTTTGGTTGGTTGGTGATTTGGTTGGGTACGAATCAATATGCCACCGGCCTTGCGCTCACGCTCTTTGGCTCGGGGCTCTCAGCTTTTGCAGGCGCGGCTTATGTGGGCAAGAAACTAGAAAACCGCATCGAGCATGTTGTGCCGTGGCTCTCAGACATTCCTTTCATTGGCACGGCACTCTTCCGCCAGCATGCGCTGGTGTATGTAACGATGTTGATCACGGCTGTGCTGGCCTGGTGGCTGTTTCGCACCCGCGCGGGGCTTATTTTGCGCAGTATTGGCGAATCGCCAGAATCTGCGCACGCTTTGGGCTACCGCGTGCGCTGGGTGCGGCTCTTTGGCGTGATGGCGGGCGGGGCGCTGTGCGGCGTGGCGGGAGCGTATTTGTCGGTGGTTTACGCGCCGCTCTGGGTCGAGGGCATGGTGGCCGGGCGCGGTTGGATTGCGCTGGCGCTCACGGTGTTTGCCACCTGGAGGCCGACGCGGGTGTTGCTGGGCGCTTATCTTTTTGGCGGCGTGACGATGTTGCAATTGCATTTGCAGGCGCAGGGTGTCGATATTCCCGCTCAATTCATGAGCATGCTTCCCTATCTGGCAACCATCGTGGTGCTGGTGATCATGTCGCGTAACCCGATCTGGATTCGCATGAATATGCCAGCTTCCCTAGGAAAACCCTTTAATCCCAACGGTTGACTTCCCGCTTTCCATGATTTCTTCCATAATGTTGGTTTGATTTTTGCTTGTATTGTTTGTCACTTTGAATTTATAAGGAACCTGAGATGACTGATTTCACCAAGCGCTCTGCGCTCAAGCTGGCTGCCGTCAGCGCTGCCATGGCCACTGCGGCCTTGGTTGGTTGCGGCAAAAAAGAGGCTCCGCCCGCAGCGCCAGCGGCAGCGGCTCCTGCCGCCGCACCCGCTCCGAAAGCTGAGCCTTTAAAAGCGGCCTGGGTTTATGTGGGCCCGGTTGGCGATGCCGGCTGGACTTTCGCCCACGATCTCGGCCGCAAAGCCGTGGAAGCCAAGTTTGGCGACAAGGTCAAGACCAGCTTCGTTGAAAAAGTGCCAGAAGGCCCTGATGCAGAGCGCGTGATCCGTGATTTGGCAGCGCAGGGCAACAAGATTATTTTCGCCACCAGCTTTGGCTACATGGAGCCGATGCTCAAAGTGGCGAAGGATTTCCCGGACGTGAAATTCGAACACGCCACTGGCTACAAAACAGCCGACAACATGCGCGTGTATGACGCTCGTTTTTACCAAGACGCGTATTTGGCTGGCATGATCGCTGGCAAGATGACCAAGAGCAACACGCTCGGCTTCGTGGGCTCATTTCCGATTCCTGAAGTGCTGCGCAACATCAATGCCTACACGCTCGGCGCGCAATCGGTGAACCCGAAAGTCAAAACCAAAGTCGTCTGGGTCAACACTTGGTTTGATCCTCCGAAAGAGTCCGAAGCCGCGCAATCGCTGATCAACGGCGGTGCAGACGTGCTCTTGCAAAACACCGATTCCACAGCAGTGCTGCAAACGGCCGAAAAAGCCGGCAAATACGCCTTCGGTTGGGACTCTGACATGAGCAGCTTCGCGCCCAAGGCGCATTTGGGCTCAGCGATTGTCGATTGGAGCAATTACTACGTGAAAACGATTGACGAAGTGATGAACAAAACCTGGAAGGGCGGCATCGTGACGCGTTGGGGCGTGCAGGAAGGCCAGAATGATTTGGTCAAGATGGCCGATCAGGTGCCAGCAGACGTGAAAGAAGCCGTCATGGGCGTGAAAGCCAAAATGAAAGACGGCAGCTTTGACCCGTTCACCGGCCCGATCACAGACAACGCGGGCAAAGAGCGCTTGGCCAAAGATGCTAAGAGCGATGACGACTGGAAAGGCAAGATTGATTTCTACGTCAAAGGCGTGGAAGGCAAGATTCCTGCTGGCAAGTAAGCGGCTGTATTGCGCATGAAA
>JANMDE010000245.1:0-5640 GCA_031376105.1 Variovorax sp.
CAACAACATCCATCGCGGCGCATCAGCCACCAGCAGGCCCATCAATACCGTACTCAACGCCAGTAGCAGCGCTGCATAACCCAACGATTTATGAGTGCGCTCAAACGTATTGCGGCGCGGCGTCATGTCATAGTGATCGCCGCGCATCACCGTGTCTTGCGGCCCACCTTTGCTGCCGCGTGCAAAGCCAGCCGCAGCTTGAAGCAAGCCTAGCGCCATCACAGCCCAACCCATATAGCCATGCCACTGCGCCAAAGTTGTGAGGCCACCTGCCGAATTCCAGATCAAAGCTACTCCTACACATGCCAGCGCGATGGCGGCGCTCTGGCCGTGCAAATGCACCCTCCACCAGATCTTATTATCCAATGCAGTTGGCCAGTCTTGTCGCGGCATCACCTTGAAAAAACGCGCAACCAACACGCCAAGCGGCAACAGCACACCCCAGCAAAGCACCATGATGCGGCCGTGCCAAGATGCCCAAAACGACAGCTCATGGTTAGTACTGCCGCTCACCGGCAGCAGCAACCAAGTCAACCAATCGTTTTGAAAAATACTCATCATAAATTCACATTAAAACCACCCGCGATACATCTGGTTCGCGCTGCGTGGCGATGAAGCGGTCAAACTTCAAGGTATTCATGTTGAAGTAGCCCAGTTTGTCGTTGTCTTGGCTGACAAATGCCACCGGTTTGGTGGGGTGGTAGCTCAGCGCAATAGCGCGCGCCTCCATCGGGATATGTGCAATTTCTTTGAGCGTAGTCGGATCGACCACGCTGATGCTGCGCTCGCCATAGTTCGTCACTACCAGTCGTCCATCTCGGTAAAGATATAACCGTGTGGCATCGTCTCGGCTAGGAGCGCTGTATTTAACGCGCATGGTGGCGGTGTCAATCGCGGCCAGCGTATTACTCCAGCGGCAGGTCACATAAAGCGTTTTTTCGTCATCACTGAGTGCGTAGCCTTCAGGCTTGTCGCCCGGGCTGCAAGCCACCGGGATCACCATTGCGTCATGCGGGTTGATTTTGGTCACGGTATGTGACAACAAATTCATCGCGTAAGCCGTTTGCCCGTCGCGCGTCAGCGCAAACAGATGCGACTTGATACCGCCTGTTGTGACTGCGCGGCGCGGCGCAGTGTCTGTCTCTGGTTTGTCGATCACAACCAACTGAGCACGGTCTTCACTTAGGGCATAGAGCCTATCTTGATCATCGATTTGCATGCCGTGCAAACGGTTAAACGGCGCGATGTCGATGGTTCGCACCAAAGCACGCGCAGCAATATCAATCTGAAATATCTTCGTGCCGCCCTGCCCCAAATGGCCTGATGTTTCAACACCATAGTGACCCACGTAGGCATACCGCTGCTTTGAGTCCACCACAAACTCATGTGGAAAATCAGGCAACGCGATGCTGTGCAGGCGTTCGCCAGTTTCAATGCTGTAGTAGCTAAAGCAATGGCTGCACTTTTCAACCAACAGTAGGATTTCTTGTGTCATTTCTAAAGACCTTTTGTATGGAGTGTGATGCGATACAACGAAGTGCTGGCCGCAATATAGAGCTGGTTGCCCTTGAGACCGCCGAAACAAAGGTTACCTACTTTTTCTGGCACATGAATCTTGCCAAGCAATATCCCATCAACGTCATACACTTGGACGCTATCTAGACTACTGGTGTAAATCCAGCCTTGGCGATCTACCCGAAAACCATCCGGCAAGCCGGGGCTGACGACAGCAAAAACACGCGGATTGGCGAGCCTGTTGTTCTCCAAAACATCAAATTTGACGATGTGGTGATTGCCCTTATCATCAAACGCCGCTGAAGTGTCGGATACATACAGCAAACGCTCATCGGGCGAGAAAGCCAAGCCATTGGGTTCGCGCACCCATGCACTTGCAGCTGCTAATTCACCACTAGCGGGATCAAAGCAAAACACGTGATTTGCAACTTGCTCGGGCGCTGCCTTATGACCCTCATGGTTGCTCAAAATCCCGTAAGGCGGATCGGTAAACCAAATCGTGCCATCACGCTTGACGACGATATCGTTGGGTGAATTCAAGCGCTTGCCTTGATATCGATCCATCACCAGCATGTCTGGCGAAGCTGCAAAAATACCTCCCTCACGCATCGGCGTGCGAACGATACCGCGTTGCCCATGCGAGCAATGCAGCAAGTCGCCATTCAAGTCGCGCGTGTGCCCGTTGGTAAACTCAACGCCATCGCGCCAAACTGTCATCCCGTCCGCCTCAGACCAGCGCAGCATGCGGTTGTTGGGTATGTCGCTCCACAGCACGGAATTATCCTCATGCAGCCATACAGGGCCCTCGCTCCAAACAGCGCCCGTACACAACCGTTCAAGGCTTGCGCCTTGAACGACAGGTTTGAGGCGAGGGTCGAGGATGTCGATCACGGGCAGCTCACCTCGACCAGCGCAATACAAGAGGGTCTAGCCGTTTGGCTGTTTCAATCAAGCCCTTTCGCACCTCGGGGTGCATCGCAGGAAACGGATGGCGCGGCGCTTCGCATGCGATGATGCCGCCGGCTTTCATCAACGCCTTGGCGGCGAGGATACCGCCTTGGCGGTTTTCATAATTAATGAGTGGAAGCCAACGGGCGTATTCTGCGGTGGCTTCGTCGCGATTGCCAGCAACCCATGCATCCATGATTTTTCGGATGCCATCCGGGTAAGCGCCGCCCGTCATCGCGCCCGTCGCACCAGCCTCCAGATCAGGCAGCAAAGTGATGGCTTCTTCACCATCCCATGGGCCTTCAATCGCATCGCCACCGAGACGGATCAGCTCACGTAGCTTGCTGGCTGCACCCGCCGTTTCGATCTTGAAATAGCAGACATTTTTGATCTCTTTGGCCATGCGTGCCAAGAAAGCTGCTGACAGCGCTGTGCCGCTGACAGGCGCGTCTTGAATCATGATCGGGATGTCAATGCAGCTTGAGAGCGCTGAATAGAACTCATAGATCTTGTCTTCACTTACACGAATGGTGGCACCGTGATACGGCGGCATCACCATCACCATCGCAGCACCCGCGTCTTGCGCACGGCGGCTGCGCTCAGCACAAACTTTGGTGCCGAAATGCGTGGTGGTCACAATCACGGGCACGCGGCCATTGACGTGCTTCAAAATCGCTGCAGTCAATACCTCGCGCTCCTCATCTGACAGCACAAATTGCTCCGAAAAATTGGCCAATATGCACAAACCGTTGGAACCTGCATCGATCATGAAGTCTACGCAGCGCAATTGGCTGGGCAAATCTAAGCCACCCTCCTCGTTGAAGGTGGTAGGAACGACAGGGAATACACCTTGGTATCTTGGGGTCATGGTGTTCATTCAACAATATTGAATTGGTCTAAAAATTCGGTCTTCATTGTCAAGCCCAGGCCAGGCTTGTTGTCATCTAGCTGAACAAAGCCGTCTTTGGCCACAGGCTCGCCGTCAAAGATGTAATAGAACAGCTCGTTGCCGACTTCCACATCAAACATCGGGAAGTACTCCGCCATGGGCGAGGCGATGGTGCTCATCGTCAGGTGGTAGTTGTGCATTTGCCCTGCGTGTGGAATCACGGGCACGCTGTAGGCCTCACACAGCGCATTGATTTTGTGCGCCGCCGTGATACCGCCCACGCGGTTGGTGTCGTATTGCACCACGCTGACGGCTTTTTTATCGAGCAATTGCTTGAAACCATAAAGCGAAAACTCATGCTCACCGCCTGAAATCGGAATGCTGGTGAGTTGGTTCAATTCAGCATAACCGTCAATGTCGTCTGCAATCACTGGCTCCTCTAACCAGCGTGGCTCGAATTTTTCTAGCTTTGGCAGAATACGCTTGGCGTATTCAAGGTTCCAGCCCATGTAGCATTCCAGCATGAGGTCGGTGTCGTAGCCAATCACTTCCCGCACGGCTTCAACAGACTTGAGATTTTCTTTCACGCCTTGCTGCAGATGGGCAGGCCCATAACCAAAGCGCATTTTGAAAGCCTTGAAACCTTGATCAAGAAAGGTTTGCGCCTCTTCTTGCATGGCTTTGAGATCGGTGCGGTACAGCTTGGAGTAATAGACCGGAATTTTTTCTTTGGTGCGGCCACCGAGCAGCTTGAAGACGGGCTTGTTGACCGATTTACCGAGGATGTCCCATATCGCCAGATCAATGGCAGAAATCGCGGCCATCGTGACACCTTTGCGGCCCCAAGCATGAGTGCTGCGGTACATGCGCTGCCAGAGATATTCGTAGTCCCACGGGTCTTGGCCAATGACAAGCGGTGCGAGGTATTGGTCGATGATGGCTTTGGCAATCGCCGGAGCCAAAGCGACGTTGCCCAAACCGATGATGCCATCGTCAGTTTCAATTTCTACCACCGTCCAAGAATGAAAGCGGAAGGTGCTCATGGATTCGGTCTTGGAGTAGACCAAGTCCATGGCGTTGGAGCAAAAATTACCTTGTGGTCGAACGGTCTTGCCCTTCCATTCAAACACTCTGGCGCGAACTGATTTGATTTTCATTTTCGAAATCTCTAAAAAATTTATAGTGTTTAGTGAAGCCGTGCCGCGCCCATGCGGCAAGCGATGTTGAAAGCATTGAGCATGGCATTGACATCAGCAACGCCTTTGCCAGCAATGTCGTAGGCCGTGCCATGCGCTGGCGTGGTGATCGGCACAGGCAAGCCGCCTTGCACGGTCACGCCCTTGCTAAAGCCCATGAGTTTGATGGCAATCTGCCCTTGATCGTGGTACATCGTGACGATCGCTTGGTAGAGTCCATCGCGGGCTTTGAGGAAAATTGTGTCTGCTGGAAACGGACCATCAACCGGAAAACCTGAAGCTCGCAACTGCGCAACCGCTGGCGCAATGATGTCAATTTCTTCACGCCCACAACTGCCACCATCGCCACCATGCGGATTGAATGCAGCGATGGCTACTTTGGGCTCAGCTGTGCCACTGGCTTGCAGTGACGTGTAGATCAGGCGTGCCGCATCCAAGATGCGCTCAGTGCTCAACATGCTGGCAGCATCTTTGAGCGGGATGTGAGACGAGACACGTGATGTCCACAAATCACCGAGCGTGTTGAACTCGCAAAAGTAATCTGTCACACCCAGATATTCTGCGAAATGGTGCAGCTCATCTTCATGCTTCAAGCCGCCCTGCTTCATGGCAAATTTGTTCAGAGGCGCAAAGCAAATGGCATCTACATCGCCGCACTTCGCGCCGTCCATGCACAGATTGAGCACCTTAAGAACTGAGGCACCGCTAGCTGCCGCGGGCTGGCTACGCTCCACTTGTTCTATAGTAATCGTGTCAACAGCCAACATGGCAGGAAGTCGGGTGTCTGGCCTATGCCTGACTTCTGACAGACGATGCACGACTTGTGTGGCGACAGCCAATTTGGCAACGTCCAAGCCGTCTTGCCAGAGCCATGGGTCGCCTAATAAAACAATGTTGGCTTTTGCAGTGATGCCGCTCTGGCTTAAGAGTCGCGCGATTAACTCGGGGCCGATGCCGGCCGCGTCGCCGAGCGTCAAAGCCACCACCGGCAGATTTTTGTCTTGCATGTTCAATCCAACTTGATGTTTTTCTTAGCAATCAGTTCGCTGTAGCGCTTGTTCTCAGACGCATGAAAGGCGGCAAACTGCGCTT
>JANMDE010000322.1:0-4593 GCA_031376105.1 Variovorax sp.
CTTGTGCCGACCGCGTTTGGCTCGCCCGGTCAATAAACTGTACGCGCGCTTTTGAGCAAAAGAGCCCGATGTTGGAAAACTCGGGCTCTTTTGCTTTGGAGGGGATTCATCTAGTCTTTTTGACGTTTTTGAGTAAATCGTATAAACTATTTACTTCTTTAATCAAGGAGTCTTTATGACCACTTCTGTGAATGTCAGTGCACCTGCCGCCAAACTGCCTGTGAAGGCGAAAGATGCCGGAAAAGCGACGCCCGCAAAAGCGCCTGCAAAATCCGTCAAAGCTAAAAAGACCGCTGTTGTATCTAAGCCGGCTGCGAAGCCGCCAGCTAAGACGATGCCCGCGAAAGCGCCTGTTAAATCAGCCCAGCCAAGCAAACCCGCCAAACCAGCCGTGGTGAAAAAACCCAAGCTCGTGCGCGACAGCTTCACCATGCCTCAGGCAGACCATGATTTGATCAAGCTTTGCAAAAAAACGGCGGTCAGCTCGGGGCGTGAAACCAAAAAGAGCGAAGTCGTTCGCGCGGCGATCCAAAACTTTGCCACCTTGAGCGGCGCTCAGCAACTGGCCGCGTACGCGAAGTTGCAGGCGATTGCGTTGGGCCGACCCAAGGCCAAATAAGCCTGCTTTTAGTTTGTCGTTTTGCGGCTCCCTTCGCTAAGAAGTGAGCCGCATTTGCATTGTTTCCATATTTCGATTATAATTGAACTATGGAAACAAAAATGCCCTCCCGTGCTCTATCGCCCGTCAAGGCGGCCAGGTCTGCCGAGGCCACGGGTGGGTTGAGTCTTCCAACGGAGACTTTGTCTGAGGGTGCGGCGCTCAAAGCGCTCGCCGCGATTTCTCAGGCGCAGCGGCTTCGCGTGTTTCGCGCCCTTGTGCAGGCGGGGCAGGCTGGCCTCACGCCGAGTGTGCTCGCTGTGATGCTCCAAGTTTCAGCATCGAGCTTGTCTTTTCATCTCAAAGAATTGCTGCATGCAAACATGGCCACGGTCGAGCAGCAAGGCCGCAGCCTGATTTATCGGGCTGACTTTTCTCGCATGACCGCGCTACTGGCCTTTCTGACGGAAAACTGCTGTGCAGCCGATCCCTCAGGCGCTGCCTGTTGCTAAGAGTGAAAATCCATTCGCTATAAATTTGATAGCTACTTACACAGGTTTTATAACGGGTAGAGACCGATTCGGTATAAATTTTTGAAGGAAACCAACATGAAACGCTTTCACGTTCATATCTCAGTCGAATCCATCGAGCAATCGGTGGGTTTTTATAACGCACTGTTTGGCCAGCCGCCGACGGTGAGCAAAGACGATTACGCGAAATGGATGCTCGATGATCCACGCGTGAACTTTGCCATATCTCGGCGGCCTGCTCAAGCGGGTGTGAGTGGGCTGGATCATTTGGGTTTTCAGCTTGATTCAGCCCCCGAGTTGCATGCGATGACTGCGCAGCTCCAAGCAGCAGGCGTGGCTGTCACAGATCTTGGCGAGACGACTTGCTGCTATGCCAAGAGTGACAAAGGCTGGGTGCACGATCCGCAGGGCATTGCTTGGGAGAGCTTTGTGACGATGGGCGCGGCCACCACTTATGGCGTGGAGAGCACAGCAGATACAGAGCGCGCCTCGGGCGCGTGCTGCGCACCGTCAGCACCGTCTGCACCGAAGCCCAAAATTTCGCTGGCTGATATTGGCGTGCGGCCAGCGGCCAGTTGCGGCGCTGCGCCAGCGACGGGTGCAGCGTCTGCCTGCTGCTAAAGCCTGTGATTTCGTATCACTTAAATAGCACTCTACGCAGATTCTGTGAAGGCAATATGCCGTTTAACCTATAGAAAGTCAGTCAAAATGAGCACCTCTTCCCCTCTCAACGTTCTCTTCCTCTGCACCCACAATTCAGCCCGCAGCATCTTGGCCGAAGTCTTGCTGAACAAAATCGGCGCGGGACGCTTCAAAGCCTTCTCTGCGGGCAGCAGCCCGCGCGAGGGCGGCAGCCCGAATGCACTGGGTCTGCAAGTGCTGCGCGAGCACGGCTTTGACACGGCAGGCTTGCGCAGCAAAACCTGGGATGAATTTGCTGGCAATGATGCGCCCAAGATGGATTTGATCATCACCGTCTGCGACAACGCAGCAGGTGAGGTCTGCCCCTACTGGCCCGGCCAGCCCGCCACCGCGCACTGGGGCTACCCCGACCCGAGCGAAGGCGATGGCAGCGATGACCAAAAGCGCGAGGCCTTCCGCCAAACCCTGCACGCCATGCGCCGCCGCTTGGAGCTGCTAGTGAATCTGCCTACCGAGAAGCTGGCCAAACTCAGCTTGCAACAAAGCGCCAAAGAGTTGGCAGCGGCATGAATGAAATGAGTTTGCCTAAAAAAGCATTCGCAGAATTCATCGGCACGGCTGCGCTGCTCTGTGCCGTGATCGGTTCGGGCATTATGGCTGAGCGTTTGTCGGGCGGAAATGTGGCTATTGCACTGCTGGCCAACACGTTGGCTACGGTATTTGCGCTGTATGTGCTGATCGAAACGCTGGGGCCTATCAGTGGTGCGCATTTCAATCCGTTGGTGACGCTCTGGGCACTCTTTTTTGATAAAAAGCGGCCTCTACCCGTTATAGAACATGCACAGTTTGCTATTTATTTAATAGCAATAAGTATCATCGCCGCGCAGCTCATTGGCGCTGCCTGCGGCGCGTGGCTCGCGCATGCGATGTTTGACATGAGTATTTTTCAAACCAGCAACAAACTACGAGGCGGCTGGAATGCTGCAGGCCAGTTCACGGGTTGGGGGCAATGGATTGCTGAAGCTGTGGCCACGGCGGGCTTGCTTTTCGTCATCATCCGCAGCAGCGCTGCGGGCGTGAATGCGAAAGCCAGCGCTTTGGTGGCCTGCTACATCGGCGCAGCCTATTGGTTTACTGCGAGCACGAGTTTTGCTAATCCTGCCGCTGTGGTTGGCCGCATGCTGAGCGACAGCTTTGCAGGCATTGCACCCGCCAGTGCTTTGGGATTTGTGGCCGCGCAATGCTTGGGTGCTGTCTTAGGCGCATGCGCGGCGAATTTGCCGGCCTCACCTAAGACTCAGATATAGCTCACTGTCAAAATTTCATAATGCTTCTCGCCGCCGGGCGCTTGTACAACCACGGTATCACCCTCTTCTTTGCCAATCATGGCGCGAGCAATCGGAGACGACACATTCACCAAACCGAGCTTCAAATCGGCTTCATCTTCACCCACGATTTGGTATTTCACTTTAGCGCCCGAATCTTCGTCTTCCAGCACCACCGTCGTACCAAACACCACTCGGCCACCTGCATCCACTGAGGTGGGATCAATGATTTGCGCAGCTGACAGCTTGCTCTCAATGTCTTGGATACGGCCTTCGATGAAGCCTTGGCGGTCTTTGGCAGCATCATATTCAGCGTTTTCGCTCAAATCGCCCTGCGCCCGCGCCTCAGAAATCGCATTGATCACCCAAGGGCGCTGCACCGTTTTCAGATCGTGCAATTCTGTTCTAAGTTTTTCAGCGCCGAGTTTGGTGATAGGGATAGTGGCCATGGTGAAAATCTCTGTGAAGTATCGCTACAAAAAGCAAACCGCTGGCTTGTCAGCCAGCGGTTGTCGCTTGGGTCAAATGAATTTTAGCGCAGCAGCAGCCAATCCATCAAACCAATTCGGCATGCATCTCCTGCACGGAAATCACACCCAGTTTGTCCATGTATTTCATACCCTCGACAGCGGCTTCCGCGCCAGCGATGGTGGTGAAGGTCGTGACGCGCGCGAGCAAGCTGCTGGTGCGGATGGCACGGCTGTCGGAGATCGCGTTGCGACGCTCTTCCACGGTGTTGATCACCAAACAAATCTCGTTGTTTTTGATCATGTCCACCACATGCGGGCGGCCTTCGGTCACTTTGTTCACGGTTTGCACCGCCACGCCAGCCGCGGCCATCGCCGTAGCTGTGCCTTTGGTGGCGATCAGATCAAAGCCCATCGCCGTGAGTTGCTTGGCGACTTCGACGGCGCGTGCTTTGTCGTTGTTTTTAACGGTGAGGAAGACTTTGCCGTTTTTACTACCGTCAGCCCTGATCGGGCTGGGCAGCTTCGTGCCTGCGCCGAGCTGGCTCTTGACGAAAGCTTCGCCGAAGGTTTTGCCCACGCCCATCACCTCGCCGGTGGATTTCATCTCGGGGCCGAGAATGGTGTCCACACCAGGGAATTTCACAAACGGGAACACGGCTTCTTTCACGCTGAAATACGGCGGCGTAACTTCTTTTGTGATGCCTTGCGAGGCGAGTGATTGCCCTGCCATGCATCGCGCTGCCACTTTGGCCAACTGGATACCAGTAGCTTTGCTCACATAAGGCACGGTGCGGCTGGCGCGGGGATTGACTTCCAGCACATAGATCACATCTTTGCCATCACGATGTTGGATCGCAAATTGCACGTTCATCAAGCCCACCACTGACAAGCCCTCAGCCATTTGGCGGGTTTGGCGCTTGAGCTCTTCAATCGTCTCTTTCGAGAGTGAATATGTCGGCAGCGAACAGGCTGAATAGCCACTGTGAACACCGGCTTGCTCGATATGCTCCATAACACCGCCGATGAAC
>JANMDE010000389.1:0-2247 GCA_031376105.1 Variovorax sp.
TGGCGTGATTTATCATAATTTTCAACAAAGAGCGACACCGTGGCCAGCCCATCGGAAAACACCCATTGCAAGACATCGTCTGAAGTAGCGGTGCTGGCGGTGCCGCGCTTGTGGCAGCTCACGCTTTTGAAGCCGGGCACGGCCGATTTGAGCGCCCAACCCTCCGCAGCCGCCGTGGTCTTGAGGACATCCGACTGCTCTACGCGCCAGCCCTCTTGCGGTTTCATCATTTTCGTAAGTTTTTCCATCTTCACGGGTGCATCGAGTTGCAGCTCTGAAAATGCGGCCTGCTCCAACACCGCGCCTGTGGCATCGAGTGTTTGCAGTTTGAGCACCAGCGCCGTTTTGCGCTCCGTCCAAAGGCGATAGCCGTAGCGCAGCCCATCACGCGGCTGCAGTTGCACAACCTCAGCTTCCAAACCAGCGATGCGCTCTTGCCCTAAGGCTTTCACGGTGTAGAAATCAGGAATGCTGTTGGCGCCCGGCTTTAGAAGCTCAGTGAAGCTGCCCACCGATCCCATGCCCTCGCGCTTTTCCATGCGCACGAGCTTGATCTCGGGCATGAAGGTGACGAGTTTGTCGTCTTTGCGAATCGAGCTGCGCGGCGAGCCGGTGAGCGCTTCAATCCGCTCGACTTGCGTGAGCCCATCGCAGGCATGCCAAATGCGCGCACTGCTCATGCCTTCGCGCGAAGACTGCACCATGGTGCCAATGTAGCTGCGCTTTTGCATGGAAGCTTCATGCATGCGCGAAAGCCATTCGTTGACCGAGATCGCGCCATTGCCCGTAGGCACAGGTGCTTGCGCATTGACCTGCGCCATGGTTTGCAGTGGCAACAAACTGCTGATTAAGAGCAACGAGAATGCTATTAATAAATGAGCAAACTGTGTAGCTTTTATAAGGACTAAAGGCCGATTTCGTTTGGAATTCATGATGCTGGAGCTTGCAGATGAAGCGATAAGGCAAATAGGCAGGTCATGGTGCTTAGCAGTCACTGCGCAAGGGCTTCAGCGACGGTTCACCGACAGCGAGGCGCTGCGCAGCGAACCTGCAGGTTGGTTCAAGGCAGAAGCGCCGCCAAACTGCTTATGGGCAGCAAGTAGCTCGTCCAAGCGCGGATCGCGGATCATGACTGGCGCATCTTGGCTAGCTTGTACGGCAATGAGTTGCTGCTGCGGGGTCGCTTGATTTGAAGCCAACACGGCACCACCAGAGGAGACAGCTTGTGAGCCGAGCAAGCCCCAAACGATCGAGCCGACAGCCGCCAGAGCTGCAAAACCTGCCACCATTTTCCAGCGGAAGAGACTATCGTTCGCGGCGGGTGTGGAAGGCATTGGCAACGGTGTAGCGGCCGCTGAGCTTTCAAGGACCGAAGCCGGAAAAGACACCGAAGGCAGTAAGGGCACCGCCGCAAGATACTGTGATTGACGCAACGCATCGCCGATCACACAGGCGCTTCGCCATTGCAGCATCATGCTGTCGTCTTGCAGGCTGGCGCGCACAAGCGCAGCAGCCTGTGCAGCAGAGAGCTGCCCATCATGCAGGGCAGACATCTGCTCATGCAGCGATACATGCTCGGTTGCTTCAAGGGTCTCAGTGTCAGGGTACTTCATAGTTCAATTCCAAAAAACAATGTGCGTCCGTTTGGTCGGCTGCATGATGGTTCACCACCGTTTGCCCGTCTGGCGATCTAACATCGGCTTGATGCGGGCTGAGATCGCCTCCCGAGCGCGAAAGATACGCGAACGCACAGTACCAATCGGACAGTCCATAGCCTCGCTGATGTCTTCGTAACTCAGGCCCTCCATCTCTCTGAGTATCAAAGCGCGGCGCAGTTCCTCAGGAAGAGCCTCTAATGCCTCATTCACCGCCACCGCGATTTCCTTGGCTGCATAGGCAGCCTCGGGCGTTTCGGCCTCGCCGCCACCGTTCATAAGAGCATCCATCATCGGGTTGTCATCGTCATCGCCGCCAGAAGACAAGCTAGATTCACTGATCACAGGGCTTTTTCGGGTGGCGACTAAATGCTTTTTCGCGGTGTTGATGGCAATCCGATACAACCAGGTGTAGAACTGCGAATCGCCACGAAAACCCGCCAGCGCTCGCCAAGCCTTAAGAAAGCTCTCTTGCACAATATCTTGCACCGCGCCATCGTCTCGCACCATGCGCGACATCATGCGCTCTAGCTTTTTGCGGTATTTGATGAAGAGCATCTCAAATGCGCGCTCTGCCTCGGGGCCACCGCCC